>CALFRX010000027.1 GCA_937919295.1 uncultured Peptococcaceae bacterium
GATAGGAAATCAGAAGCCGATTTTTTTCATGATAGCGCGAAAGTCGTTTTGCGTAAGCATTTTTCAAGGAACGATCACCCGCCAGGCCTCGATCAGTTTCGGCAAGGTATAGGACGCGTTAGCGGGGCTGGTGGAGGGCAGGTAAACTGCTGTGATATCGGTCTGTTTTTTCAAATATTGATCATATAACGTTTGGGCTTTTCTGCCGTTACAGAAAACCCTTTTGATTTTCGTTTTCTTTAACAGCGGCGCGATGTCGTTGACCGCAGGGTTTTGGATGGTGCTGTCGGCGGAATTTTCGATTTCGCAGGCTGATAGAACATCCCATAAAGCGATATGATGCTTTCGTAAAAAGGCTTTTTTCTCTTCAATGTCTTTGTCTTTGTCTTTGCTGTCATTGGGAGAAACGGGGCAAACGTCGTCAAAAACATAGGAGAGCACCAGCCAAAAGCGGTTTTTGGGGTGGCCGTAATAAAAGCGGTTTTCCCTCGATTTCACCGAGGGGAAGGTTCCTAAAATCAAAATTTCCGCGTCCTGATCGAAAACGGGAGGGAAGGGATGGATTTTTCTTTTGCGTATCATATTGCACCTCGGGTTATATTTTAGATTCTCCGCCATCTTTTGTCAAATTATGCTTGAAACCCTTTATCAGGTATCATATAATAATGACGCAGAGGTGTTATTATGATCAAAGAAGAAATTACGTTTCATAGCAGTGAAGAGGGAGAAACCATATTCGGCGAAATTTATTTACCTTACGGAGAAGTCAAGGGTATTGTTCAGTTTGCCCACGGCATGTGCGATTACGGTAGCCGTTACGAGCATCTGTTCAAAGAGTTGACGGATCACGGTTACGTTGCGGCTTATGCCGATCATCTGGGCCACGGCCGTTCCGTGGCCGACGTGGAGGATCTCGGCTATTTTTCCGCCCGGAACGGCTATAAAAAGATCGCCGCCGATTTCAATACGTTTTATGAGCTTCTTGATGAAAAGTTTCCCAACGAGAAGCATTATATCATGGGACACAGTATGGGTTCTTTTGTTGTCCGCTACTTTATGGGTGAATACCGTCACGAAAATATGGCCGGGGCGATCCTGATGGGTACCTGCGGATTTAATCCTCTGGCTGGTATCGGCGCCACCTTGGCAGCGATGATTGCCCTGATCAAAGGTGGTTATTACCGTTCTTCCTTTTTGGAAAACCTGGCCTTTGGCAAATATAACAAGCGCATAGAGGAACCCAAATCCTTCTGGGATTGGCTCAGTCGGGACGGGGCCGCCGTGGACGGCTTTGATACCGACGAGTTGCGAAACCGCACCTTTACGGCAGCGGGCTTCAAGGATCTTTTTACTCTCGTCAATATCGTTAATTCCCGCTCTTTTATAGAAAATACTCCAAAAGAACTGCCGATTTTGATCTTATCCGGGGAAGAAGACCCCTTGGGTGAATACGGCAAGGGCATTCGCAAAATGGCAAGCATTTTCGAAGCGCTGAATTTTTCCGATGTGACGGTAAAACTTTTTCCCGAAGCCCGTCATGAGCTTTGTCACGAACTCAACTGTGATGAAGTTTTCGATACGCTCCTTTCATGGCTCAGTAAACACGTCAATACCGAGGTGTGCTTAACCTTCCCCGAAGAATTGGAAGATCCTTTTGAAGATGATTTTCCCGAAGATGATGAAATCGAGGTCGAAGAAGAAGCACAACGGCAATAAACAGAGGAGAAAAACTCTCCATTGCCGTCTTTTTTTAAAATGCTCCCCCCGCCGCAGGGATCTTTATACGGTGCGGCGGGGGGATTTTTCGCGCTATTTTTTGCTGACCGCGGTTTTCCCGGAGGCAAAGATTGAATAGGATATCCGTATCATCGGGAATCGACCAAAGATTTTTATCGACAATCACTACTCTTATAAAATTGAGTGTAAAATTATAACAGAAAAATGGCTAAATGCAATAGTTTTTCTGAAAAAAATAGTGTATAATGAAAAATAGTTTTATAAGAGGGTGTAGCATTGGCAACAGTCAGCGAAAGAAAGCGGCGGCCAGCGCTATATGAAAGAACAGGGGATGGATCAGCAGCTGCCCAAGGGGTAGCTTGCCGAAAAAAGCATCGCCGCCGACAGAGTCATTTCATAGGAGGCGTTTTCTTGAAGTTAAAAAAGATTGAACCGATTTGTACTTATACGAATATTACCATGTATCCTTTGGCTCCCAGGGAAAGCGATTTTAGAATCGAGGATATCGCTCACGCCTTGTCCTTGATGACCCGGGCCAACGGACATTTTCGTTCTTTTTACAGCGTTGCCCAACATTGCATCAGCTGTTCCATAGAGGGGGAAAAAAGAGGTTATGCACATCGTCTGAATCTCGCCCTCCTGCTCCACGATGCTTCGGAAGCCTATCTTTCCGATCTGACGCGGCCCGTAAAGATCAGTTTGCATGATTACAGTGAAATTGAACGTCAACTGCAAAGTGTTTTGTTTCGCGCTCTGGGTGTGGGGGCACTGTCTGCGGAAGAAGAAAAATTGATTTCCGTTATTGATGACGATATGTTATACTATGAATTTGAGGGACTTCATATTAATGGCGGGTTCGACAGAGAATACCATCTGAAAGAGCGCTATTCCCTCGCGTTTTGCGATATGAAAGAGGTCGAAGAGACCTATCTTGAACGATATTACGATCTACAGAAGAAGGCAGGAGAACGGTAATGATCGGTGTCATTGATTACAAAGCGGGCAATGCTCCCAGTGTTTACAACGCCCTGAAAAAAATCGGCGGTGATGTGCTGATGGTGAAGAGAGCAGCTGATCTTGAAAAAATCCACGGCGTGATTTTACCCGGGGTCGGCAGCGCCATGGCGACCATGGATTCTTTAAATGAGATGGGCATACGATCCCCCCTCGAGAAGAAAGTCAGATCAGGGAATATGCCGTTTCTCGGCATCTGCATCGGCATGCAGATTCTTTTTGAGCACAGCGCGGAAGGTGACGTCCCTGGTCTCGGCTGGCTCAAAGGTAACGTTACCCGGTTTGACAAAAACCGTGTGCGCGTTCCCCAAATGGGCTGGAACGAGGTACGCTTTTGCCGCAAGCATCCCCTTGTGGAGAATATGGGCCAAAGCGGCCATTTCTATTATGTGAACTCCTATCACGTGAACCCTGCCGATCAAGACGATATTTTGGCCGTCACCGATTATGACGGTGATTTTTGCTGTATGGTTCAGCGTGATAACATCATGGCCGCTCAGTTCCACATCGAAAAGAGTGGACCTCTCGGCCTCAAACTATTGGCCAATTACCTGCAATTAGTGGAAGGGGGTAAACCCTTATGCTGACGAAACGTCTTTTGGCCTGCTTTGATATGCGCAATGGGATGGTAACCAAGGCCCTCCAGTTTCAGGATAATTTTGATATCGGCTCAGCGGCGGAAATCGCCTGCAAAATCTATGAAGATCAGATCGATGAGATCATCTTTTACGATATTACCGCCAGCGCTGATAAAAAGCCCATCGACCTGGCCACTGTGCGTACTGTGGCAAAACGGGTATTTGTGCCCTTTACCGTGGGCGGCGGCATCCGCAATTTAGACGATATGTATCAGGTGTTGAAAGCGGGGGCGGAAAAGATCAGCGTCGATTCCATGGCGGTGAGGAATCCCGCTATCATCGAAGAGGGCGCGAAAGCCTTCGGTTCCCAGTGCATTGTCTTGAGTATGCAGGTGAAGCGCGTGGAAAAAACGGAGAGAATCAGGAGCGGTTATGAAATCGCCATTGACGGTGCCCGCACCTATACCGGTATGGACGCGCTGGAATGGGCGAAACGCGGCGAAAGCCTCGGCGCCGGGGAACTCTGTGTCAACAGCATCGACTGCGACGGTACCCACAACGGTTACGACCTTGAGATCACCGGTCTCATCGCAGATGCTGTTTCCATTCCCGTCATCGCTTCCGGCGGTGCCGGCGAGCCGTCCCATATCGCCGACGCTTTTTTGCAAACGGGAGCCTCCGCCGCCATCATCAGCTCGATGCTCTATTCGCCGAAGCTGCCTCGGAATTATCCGGTGGCGGAAATCAAAAACTTTCTGCTAAAAGAAGGGATTCCCGTAAGACCATATTTGAAATAACTTAGGAAAGGACAACCATTATGATCATTACTGACGAAATTATTGATTACGTTTCCTCCTTGGCCCGTCTCGACCTCAGCGTTGAGGAAAAGACGAAGATCAAAGGAGAAATCGAGAAGATCATCGACTATATGGATGTGCTAAATACCTTAAATACCACCGGCGTAGAGCCCATGAGTCACGTGCTCCCGGTGACCAATGTTTTTCGCGAAGACATCGTCGCCGCTTCCGTACCCCGTGAAGAGATCCTGGCCAATGCTCCCGAAGTCGATCACGGAGCCTTTCGTGTGCCGAAGACAGTAGAGTAACGGAGGAAGCGCGCTCATGAACATTGCATTTACGGAATTAACACCTATAAAAGCAGGGGAAATGGTCAGAAAAAGGGAGCTTAGCGTCGAGGAATTGACCAAAGCATACCTAAAGCGGAGCATCGCTTTGGACGGAGAAATCAACGCGTTTCTCCGCATTGAAGAAGAATACGCCTTAAAAAGTGCCGCTGCTGTACAAAAGCGAATCGACGCCAAAGAGGAACTCGGCCCTTTGGCCGGCGTACCTTTTGGCCTCAAAGATAATATCTGCACCAAAGGACTGGAAACCACCTGTGCCTCCAGGATTTTGGGCGGTTTTGTGCCGCCTTATGAGGCTACCTTGATGGAAAAAATGAGCCGCGGCGGCGCGGTGCTCATCGGCAAGACAAATATGGACGAGTTTGCCATGGGCAGTACCACGGAAACTTCCTATTATAAAACCACCAAAAACCCGTGGAATTTAGAGCATGTACCCGGCGGCAGCAGCGGCGGCAGCGCCGCGGCGGTGGCGGCAAGAGAAGTCCCCTACGCCATCGGCTCCGATACCGGCGGCTCCATCCGTCAGCCTGCTGCCTATTGCGGCGTTACCGGCTTGAAACCCACTTACGGCGCCGTTTCCCGTTTCGGTCTCATCGCCTACGGTTCTTCCTTGGATCAGATCGGGCCCATTGCCCCCTCGGCCAAAGATTGCGCGGCGATCTTAGATATGATCAGTGGTTTCGACGAAAAAGATGCTACCTCGATGAAAACGCAGTTTAATGCCGTTGCCCAGCTCGAAGGCGGCGTGAAAGATATGGTGATCGGCATACCCAAATCTTATTTTGGCGAGGGCCTTAACGGAGAAGTCCGGGAAATCATCACCGCGGCGATCAAGGTACTGACCGATGCCGGCGCCAAAGTAGAGGAGTTCGACTTTTCCATCCTCGATTATGCCGTACCCGCCTATTATATCATCGCCTCGGCGGAAGCCAGCTCCAATCTTTCCCGTTTTGACGGCGTAAAATACGGCTTTCGCGCGGAAGACGCCGAAGGACTGCGGGATGTTTATCTGAAAACCCGCACCCAGGGTTTTGGCAGCGAGGTCAAAAAGCGTATCATGTTAGGGGCTTTTGCTTTGAGCAGCGGTTATTATGACGCCTACTACAACAAAGCTTTGCAGGTCAAGGCGCTGATCAAAAAAGCCTTCGACGACGCTTTTGCCAAATATGATATGATTTTAGGGCCTGTGGCGCCAACGACAGCGCCGAAAATCGGTGAAAGTTTGAAAGACCCCCTGGCCATGTATTTAAGCGATATTTATACCGTATCCGTGAACCTTGCGGGACTCCCCGGTATCGCGCTGCCCTGTGGTTTCGATCAAAAGGGTTTGCCTGTGGGAATGCAGCTGATCGCAAAGGCTTTTGACGATGAAAAGCTGCTCTGTGCCGCCCATTGCTATCAACAGCTGACCGATTTTCACCGGCAGTTCCCCGCCTTGGCTGGGAAAGGAGGCGTCTAAGATGAGCGAGATAAAATACGAAACCGTCATCGGCTTGGAAGTTCATACAGAGCTGGCCACCGCGTCGAAAATATTCTGCTCCTGCACCACGGAATTTGGTGGTGAACCCAATACCCATTGCTGTCCGATCTGCACCGGGATGCCCGGGGTATTGCCGGTACTCAATCAAAAAGTGGTGGAATTCGGCATTGCCGTGGGGCTGGCCACGGACAGCGAAATCACCCCCTACGGCAAATTCGACCGTAAGAATTATTTCTATCCCGATCTGCCCAAAGCCTTTCAGATCTCCCAGCTTTATTTACCCATTTGTAGAAACGGCGTTGTGGCAATCGAGGGGGAGGGATTTCAGAAGAACATCCGTATCCATGAAATCCACATGGAAGAGGATGCGGGCAAACTAATTCACGACCCGATTTTCGATACGACCCACGCGGATTATAACCGCTGCGGCGTGCCGCTTTTAGAGATCGTTTCGGAGCCGGATTTCAGAAGCGCCGAGGAAGTGATCGCCTATTTGGAAACATTGAAAGCGATTTTGCAGTATCTTGGTGTCTCCGACTGTAAAATGCAGGAAGGCTCTTTACGGGCCGACGTTAATCTTTCCGTGCGCCCCCTGGGCCAGGCGGAATTCGGCACCAGAACCGAAATGAAAAACATCAACTCTTTCCGTTCCATTGCCCGGGCCATTGCCGCGGAACGCAAGCGTCAGATCGAACTCATCGAAGACGGCGGCAAGGTGATACAGCAAACTCGTCGCTGGGACGACGCCAAAGGCGTCAGTTACGCCATGCGCTCCAAAGAGGATGCCCAGGATTACCGATATTTCCCCGAACCGGATCTATCTCCTGTTGTGATCAGTGAGGAATGGCAGGAAGAAATCCGTAAAGGCCTGCCCATGCTCCCTAAAGAGAGGAAAGCGAAGTATATGGAAGGCTACGGGCTTTCTCCTTACGACGCCGGTATCATTACCGGTATCAAGGCCTTAGCCGATTATTTTGATGAGGTCAACGCCATTGTCGGGCAACCCCAGGAAGTGGCCAATTGGCTTTTGGGCGACTTTATGCGTCTGGCCAAAGCCGGGGAAGGGGATACCTTCGAGATCTTGCTGAGTCCCGCCAAATTAGCGGATATCATATTGATGGTCAAAACCAACGTCATCAACCGCAATACGGCGAAAGAGGTCTTTGCCGCGGTTTGGCAGGAAGACCTTGATCCGAAGCAATACGTGGAAGAACACGACCTTGCCATGGTGGGAGACGGCGATCTGATCAAAGATACTGTGGCCAAAGTGCTGGCCGCGAATCCCAAAACGGTGGCGGAGTTCAAAGCCGGGAAAGAAAAAGTCCTCGGTTTTCTGGTCGGTCAATGTATGAAAGAATTGAAAGGCAAGGCCGATCCCGGTACGGTCAACACCCTGCTGCGGGAAGCGCTAAAATAAATGATGGAAATCAGGTGGTACTTATGAAACTGATCTTTTCAGGCGCCGATCATGAAGTGACCGGCAGCTGTCATTGTATGACGGTAAACGGGAAAAACATTCTTGTCGACTGCGGCATGGAACAGGGAAAGAATGTTTTTGTTAACCAGCCGATTCCCTTTGCGGAAAAAGATATCGACTACGTATTTTTGACCCACGCCCATATTGACCATTCCGGTCTGCTGCCGCTGCTCTGGGTGAAAGGATTTAGGGGCAAAATTTTTGCTACCGGCGCCACCGTGGATCTCTGCTCCATCATGCTGCGTGATTCCGGACATATTCAGGAAACCGACGCGGAATGGCAAAACCGCAAAGGACGCAGGGCAGGGAAAGCGGATGTGAAACCTCTTTATACCATAGAAGACGCCGAAGAGGTGCAAAAGTTTTTTACCCCTTGTGATTATAATGAAATCATCGAAATTAGCCGCGGCATCAAGATCCGCTTTCGCGATATCGGCCATATGCTCGGTTCTGCCTGTATTGAGGTGTGGCTGAACGAAAACGGCGTTGAGCGGAAACTCGTTTTTTCCGGTGATATCGGCAATCTGAAGCAGCCCATTGTCCGTGACCCCTCCTTTGTGGAGGAAGCGGATTATATCATCATTGAATCCACTTACGGCAACCGTTATCACAAAGCCTGCAGTTTCGATTACGCCGGTGAGTTGGCGGAAATCATTCAGAGCACCTTTGACCGCGGCGGTAACGTGGTGATTCCTTCCTTTGCCGTCGGCCGAACCCAGGAAATCCTTTATTTTTTGCGGGAGGTCAAAGAAAAACAGCTGATAAAGGGCCATGATGATTTTGAAGTCTATGTGGATAGCCCTTTGGCCATTGACGCCACGGAAATTTTCACGAAGAACACGTTAAAGTACTACGATAAGGAAACCATGGCCCTGGTACAGCAGGGGATCAATCCGCTTTCCTTTTCCGGTTTACGGCTTTCGCTGACTTCCGATCAGTCCCGGGCCATCAATTTTGAGATGCGGCCCAAGGTGATCATTTCCTCGTCGGGGATGTGCGAAGGCGGCCGTATCCGCCATCATTTAAAACATAATCTCTGGCGGGCCGATTCCTGCATCCTCTTTGTGGGTTATCAAGCTGTCGGCACCTTAGGCCGTCTCATCGTGGACGGCCTCGAAGAAGTGAATCTATTCGGGGAAACGGTCAAAGTTAACGCGGAAATCAAGGTTTTGGAGGGCGTCAGCGGCCATGCCGATAAAGCTGGCTTGCAGAGTTGGCTTAATGGTTTCCAAAACACCCCCAAGCATGTGTTCGTGGTACACGGGGAAGATCTGTCCTGTACGGAATTTGCCTCCTTTGTCCGGGAACAATTCGGTTTTGCGGCCAGCGCTCCTTTTAGTGGCAGCGTCTTTGACCTCAAAGAGGGCTGCTATATAGAGGAAGCACTGCCGGAATTGGTCAAGCGGGAAAAGAAAGGTGGCGAAGGGGCCGGCGAGCCCTTTACCCATTTGCAGCGACTGGGTCGGCGTTTGCTGGAGCTGATTTCCGCTTATAAGGGCCGCGCCAATCGGGATATTAGAGCCTTCAGCAGAGATCTCGGCGAGCTCTGCGATAAATATGAAAAGGATCTGCGTTCATAAGCGCGGTGCTAAAAAGACGCTAAGTGGGAAGCATAAGAACGTAAAAAGGCTGATTTACTTTAGGAGGGTTAAAGTGGAGAGAATCGCAATCGTATATTGGAGCGGCAAAGGCGCGACCAAACAAATGGCGGAATATGTAAAACATGGCATTGAAGCAGTGGGGAAAACCGCAGACGTCTACGTTGCCGGGGACTTCCATAAAACAATGCTAAATCAATACGATAAAATCGCTTTTGGCTGTCCGGCCATGGGCAACGAGGAACTGGAACCTTCGGAATTCGAGCCGATGTTCAATGAAATCGAGCCGTATCTCAAAGGTAAGAAAGTCGTTTTATTCGGATCTTACGGCTGGGGAGAACAAACCTGGATGAAAGACTGGGAATATCAAACTTATAACGACGGCGCTCTTTTGATGGATCACGGCCTTGCCATACAGGATGAACCCGATGAGGAAGGGCGGATCAACTGTGAGAATCTTGGTACCACTTTGGCGATATCTTAAAAAAGGCTTAACGAATTAACGCATCTATCTTTCTAAATTCCAATTTGCGCGGCGGGGGCCGCTTAGTGAAATTTTTAGTAGTAAATAACGAAAAGCCGGTTTCTTATTTTAGAAACCAGCTTTCCTTTTGTTAAGGTCTTAATGGATAAGTCCTTTTAGATGAAATTTTCGGTATTAGTATTGTCCGTAGTAAACCATGTTATTGGCGATCGTATTGAAATCATTTTCGTCAATAATATAGTAACTCTCATCGTCATCACCGGTTTTCGGTACAACCTGAACGGAAAGGGTTACGGGATCAAGGTAGGTCACAGAATCGGCAATCTTTTCAAATTTGTCGATCAGCATAACCAAAAAACTCCTGCTTAGCTCCTCTTCACTGCCACCATTGCTGTATTTTTCCACCAGTTCAGCGGTAATGGCATCGTAAAAATCGGTACTGACAATTTCGCTTAAATCCACGGGATAAACCGTCACGGAAACCAGGAAGACATCGTCGGATTTCGTTACTTCGCCGACTTCGTATTTTGATTGTTTGTAGATATCACCGAAGAAGTTCACGTAGCGAGCATAAGTTGCCTCGTCGATCAGGCTTTTATCGATTTCTGCTTCGGCAAAAAAGGAATCCGCCTCTTCGTTAAGACTCGCTTCGTAATCGGCAATGCATTCTTCCTCTGTTGTTTCGCATAATTCGAGATAGGCAGGGGAATTGACATTCAGATATACGGAATCAAGGTTTCCTTGTACAAGGGTTGCCGCGTCTTCTTTTGTAAAACCGCCGCAGGCAGTCAGCGCGAGAGAGAGCAAGGCCGTAAATAAAAGTGAAGTGATTTTAGTTGTAATTTTCATAATATACTCCTTCTTAAAACGATAAGCAGTTTATGGCACGCTATCTCAGTAATCCTGGGAGATGATAATACTGTCGATATTATTGAAATCGCTTTCACTGATGGAGTAATAAACCGTTCCGTCTTCTTCCTTGGGTACAACCTGAACGGAGAGGGTCACGGCACTGAGATAGCCGATGGTTTCGAGGCGTTTTTCACATAATGCGAGGACGCCGTTTTGATAATAGGCTTCCAGCTCTTCCTCGCCCATGCCGGCATTGTATTTCTCGTTATAGGAATTGTAAAAATCGTCGTAATCTTCCAAAAATACTTTTTGGAAAATATCCACCGGATAAACGGTAACGGAAACCAAGTACTTATCGTCCGAAGCTGTGGCGGTGGTCACCTCAAATTTAGATTTCGCGTAAATGGCTTTATACAGATTAACAACCCGGTTGTGTGTGTCTTGAGACATCATGGTTTCATCAAAATCAAAGTAGCTAATGAAGCTTGCTGCCGCTGATTCCATGGATTGCTCATATAGTTTATTGCGATCGGCTTCCGTTGTATCGCAAAGGGCAAGATACTCTTTGGCGTTGACGTTTTTATAGATGGAATTGAGGTCGCCTTCCACCAGTGTTATGGCATCTTCTTCCGAGAAGCTGTCGCACCCCGCCAAAGTGAAACAGATTAGTCCAATTAGAAATAGTGTAAAAAATTTGAATCTTTTTTTCATATTGCCTCCCTCTGTATATATTTTATATACGGTGTTTTTTACAGTATAAATTATATTCATGAAAATTACAATAAAAAACCATAACATTATGATGGGAAAGAGCCGAAATCAACAAAAACAGACAGGAAAATCAACTCCTGCCTGTTCCGTTTTTCGATATTTTTTGATGTCGCGCCAACAACGTCTTATTTTGTCGCGATGTTGATCACAGAATCCGTAAAATCAATGGATTCGATTTCGCCGGTAACGACTTTTTCTTCCCCGAAAAGTGTGGTGATTTTTAACGTATCACCCTTTTGGCAAAGGTTTGTGACACTGTCCACAAAGGTATTGCTTGCATCATGGTTGAGGTAGACTTTGGCGAGGCACATCTTTATTCCCCCTTTACCGCGAAGTCAAGAGCGGCCTGCAACTTATCGTTGGCCTGATCTTGCAATGCTTTGGCTTCCCGCACCAAAGCGGCGATATTGCTTTTTCCTAAAGAATCGGCGGATTGGGCGATATCGGCAATCTCTTCACTGTGGTGCTTGTTGTGATGTAACATATGTTCGAGAAGAATTCTGAGTTTTTCGGTATTGAGTTCCATGGGATCACTCCTTTTCTTATCATGATTTCATTATAGTCGTAAACAAGAGGCAATGCAAGGAGAAACAGCACGAATGAAAAAATATTTCTTCTTCGGTATAAAAATAAATCAAGAAATGGACCAAAAGCGGGAATATTCCCTTGAAAAATAGCGCTATTTTTGTTATCCTAATACATATATATATGGGGAGTAATATTATGCAGATTTTAAACAGGAATTATGGTGTCGGTATCATGGGCCTCGGCACGGTAGGCCTTGGTACCGCAACGATATTGAAAAGAAATGAAGAAATTCTTTCGATTCGCAAAGGCGGCAAAATTGAGCTTGTCAGTGTTCTCGAAAAGCAGAAAGAAAAAGCCCGCGCCGATCTTTCGGCCCTCGGCTTTGATCCGAACATCGTTACCGACGATTTCGATTTGTTCCTATCCACCCCCGGTCTTGATATTGTCGTCGAGCTGATGGGCGGTACCGGTATTGCCAAAGAGTTCATTTTAAAGGCGTTGAAGGCGAAAAAAAGCGTCGTTACTGCCAATAAAGATCTGATGGCGATCTATGGCAAGGAACTGTTGACCGCCGCAGAGAAAAACCAGGTGGATCTTTATTTTGAAGCCTCGGTGGCCGGCGGTATTCCCATCATCAAGGTGCTGAAAAACGATTTAATCGCCAACAATATCCAGAGTATTATGGGGATTGTCAACGGTACCACCAACTATATTTTGACTCGCATGTACGAAGAACGCGGCAATTTTAACGATATTTTAAAAGAGGCCCAGGCCTTGGGCTACGCGGAAGCGGATCCCACCGCCGATGTGGGTGGGTTTGACGCTGCCCGCAAAGTCGCGATTTTGGCCTCCATCGCCTATAACAGCCGTGTCACCTTGGACGACGTTTATGTGGAAGGGATCGAGAAAATCACGAGTAATGATATCGAGGCCGCCAGGAAGCTCGGTTTCGTGATCAAGCTATTGGGCATTGCCAAAGAGGAAAACGGTGAGATTGAAGTGCGGGTGCATCCTGTGATGATCGGCACGAAACACCCTTTGGCCTCGGTCAGCCAGACCTTTAACGCGGTGTTCGTCACCGGCGATGCCGTGGGGGAAACTATGTTTTACGGGCGCGATGCCGGCGATTTACCTACCGGCAGCGCTGTGGTCAGCGATATTTGCGCCGTGGTGGAGGACATCAAGCACGACGTCCTCGCCACCAAAGGCTGTACTTGCTATATGGAAAAACCCGTACGAAAACAGGAAGATTTTGTTTCCAAGTTTTATCTGCGTTTGAAAGTCAAGGACTCTCCCGGGGTTTTGGCGGCAATTTCCAAAATCCTCGGCGATCACGGCGTCAGTATTGCCTCCCTGGTCCAGGAAAACGGCAATCATGAGGAAGCCTCTTTAATTATGGTTACGCATAAAGTAAAAGAAGGACAATTCATCAAAGCCAAAGAGGAGCTGATGGAAAGCTCCGTTGTCTATGGCATTGATAATATCATTCGCGTCGAAGTTGACTGACATTTTGGCGAGAGCATAAGAATAGGAGAAAAAGAATGGCACTGATTGTACAGAAATTCGGCGGTAGCTCCGTTGCTAATCCGGAGTGTATTCGAAGGGTGGCGCAGCGTATCGCTGAAGGATACGACGCGGGAAACGATATGGTCGTGGTGGTTTCCGCCATGGGGGATACGACAGATCACTTGATTGCCCTGGCAAAAGAACTCAATGAAAAGGCGGCTCTTCGAGAAATGGATATGCTCCTCTCTACCGGGGAGCAACAGACAATCTCCCTTTTGGCGATGACGCTTCACGCCATGGGTTACAAGGCAACGTCCTTTACCGGCTGGCAGGCGGGGATCTATACGGAAGCGGTGGCTGCCAAAGCGAAAATCATGCGCATCAATCCGGTGCGCGTCGAGGAAAAGCTAAAGGAAAAGCATATTGTTATTGTCGCCGGTTTCCAAGGGGTGACGGAATGCGGTGAAATCACCACCCTTGGCCGTGGCGGTTCCGATACGACGGCAGTCGCCTTAGCATCTGCTTTAAACGCCGATTTTTGCGAAATATTCACCGATGTCGACGGGGTTTATACCACCGACCCGAGAGTGGTGCCGGAGGCTCACAAAATCGACCGCATCTCCTACGACGAAATGCTGGAGCTTGCTACAATGGGCGCAGGGGTTCTCCACCCCCGCTGCGTGGAAGTGGGCAAGGAATTCGGTACCCGGATTCACGTGCGTTCCAGCTTCAATCATCATGAAGGCACGATGGTGGAGGCCCTTTCCGCCAAAATGATGGAACAACAAATGGCCGTCAGCGGCGTCGCTTTTGACCGCAACGTGTCAAAGGTTTCCATTTTTGATATACCGGATCGCCCGGGTAGTGCTGCCCGGATCTTTAATGTGCTGGCCACTCATCATGTCAATGTTGATATGATCATTCAGGCCGCCCAGAGAAGGAACGAAAATAAGATATCCTTTACGATTTCCTCCGATGATCTGCCCAAAACAAGAGAACTGATGGAAGAGATGAAATGGGAATTCCACGCCAAAGAAACGGAATACATCGATAATATCGCCAAAGTATCCATTGTCGGCGCCGGTATGATCACCAATCCCGGTGTGGCCGCAAAAATGTTTGATATTCTTGCCCAAAATGAAATCAATATCCAGATGATCGCCACCTCGGAGATAAAGGTTTCCTGCGCGATCAAGGAAAAGGACCTGTTGAAAGCCGTTGAAGCCCTACACCGGGGATTCGGC
>CALFRX010000028.1 GCA_937919295.1 uncultured Peptococcaceae bacterium
GGAATACCGCATTCTTTACGGCGGCGATCAGCCGATTCATGCCGACGATGTGGAAGCCACCAGTGAATACGCCAATGTTTTACGCCAGGGTTACGAAAAGAATCTCATTATGTCCGTCTGTATGGGGGATTGGGACCGTACGGTCCGCTCCTTTTTGTCCCTTTGGACGGAATACGTCAGCGAAGATACCCAGCTTGCCCGGGTACGTTTGAAGATTTCAGAAATCTGCACCGTTGTGGTGCGGGCCGCGGTGGAAAGCAGCATTGCTTATGAATCCCTGGAAGAGAGCCTTGCCGCCTTGGAACAGCAGGTCGCCAAAGAAACGAATATGGATGCGATGAAGGAAAAAGTCGTGAATTGGCTCAATGACCTGGTTAGTAAAATCCGCACGTCAAGAGAGTTCAGAAACGTCAATCTCATTGATAAAGCCGTTCGTTACATGGAGGAAAATTTCCAGCAGGAAATCGGCCTGGAAGACGTGGCCAAGCAGGTTTATCTCAGTACCTGCTATTTCAGCCGTCTATTCAAGCAGGTAAAAGGCTGGAGCTTTACGGAATATTTGACCCATGTACGCATGGAAGAAGCGAGAAAACTCCTGACCACCACTTCTTATTCCGTGGCGGAAATCGCCATGAAAGTCGGTTTTAGGGATGCCCGCTACTTCTCCCAGGTCTTCAAAAAACACGCCGGGAAAACACCGGGTAGCTATCGTAGGGATGAAGCATCTCGAATTTTGTCCACGAGGGAATAAGGAAGTAAAAATAATCAACATTTCCGTTAGTAAAAAAATGAAATTTCTGCTATAATAAAGATATCTGAAAGACTGAATTTCCTAACATAAAACAAAAATTCTTCATAATCAACAGATTGAGAGGTGCATACTTGTGGGAACAAAAGTTGCGATTAACGGTTTTGGCAGAATCGGCAGGCTGGTCTACCGTGCCATGTTTGATAAGGACGACCTTGATGTCGTTGCCGTTAATGATTTGTGGGATGTTGCTGCCAATGCGCATTTGCTGAAATTTGACTCTGTCCACGGAACTTGGGATAAAGACATTTCCGCCGTCGATGATGATACGATGATCGTCAACGGTAAGCGCGTTAAAGTATTTGCGGAAAGAGATCCCCAAAATCTGCCCTGGAAAGAGCTGGGCGTCGATATCGTCATTGAAGCCAGCGGCGCGTTCCGCGACGCCGATAAGGCCAAGGCCCATCTAAAAGCCGGCGCCAAAAAGGTGATCATCACCGCACCCGGTAAAAATGAAGACGCCACTTTTGTCATGGGCGTCAATGAAAAAACTTATGATCCTACTCGTCATCATATCATTTCCAATGCTTCCTGCACCACCAACTGTTTGGCACCTTTTGCGAAAGTTATTGACGCCGAGTTCGGCATTGTCAAAGGTTTGATGACCACGATTCACTCCGTCACCAACGATCAGCGCATTTTAGACCAGGCTCATAAAGATATGAGAAGGGCGAGAACCGCCTCTTCTTCCATTATTCCCACCACCACCGGAGCCGCCAAAGCCGTGGCTTTAGTGCTGCCCCAGTTAAAGGGAAAACTCAACGGTTTCGCCATGCGTGTTCCCACCCCCAATGTCTCTGTGGTTGACCTCACCGTGGAATTGGCGCAAAAGGCTACCGCCGATGAGCTCAACGCCGCCCTGAGAAATGCCGCCGAAGGCGAGTTAAAGGGAATCTTAGGCTATTCAGAGCTGCCTCTGGTTTCCATCGATTACAACCACTGTCCTCTGTCTTCCGTCGTAGACGCCCTTTCCACCATGGTCATCGGTGACAACATGGCGAAGATCGTCTCCTGGTATGATAATGAATGGGGCTACTCCAACCGCGTCGTCGACCTCGCAGCCTATGTCGCGGCGAAGGGCCTTTGATGATGGTACAACTGAACAAATACCGATATTACAGTGAGGGAACACCTTCACTGTAATATCACGTTATAGACATACTCGAATCTTTCAATGAGGTAGTTTGAACAAATGAAGAAATTAAGCGTCAGAGACTGTGATCTGAAAGGCAAAAGAGTGCTCCTTCGCGCCGATTATAACGTGCCGATGGATGAACATGGCAACATTACCGCGTTTATGCGCATTGAAGAAAGTATTCCGACTTTAAAATATATCCTGGATCAGGGTGCCTCCCTGGTGATCTTAACTCACCTTGGCCGTCCCCAAGGGCAGCGGGTTTCCGCCATGTCGGTAAAGCCCGTAGCCCAGGTATTGGAAAGATATTTCGATATAAAAGTAAAATTTGCCGAGGATCCCCTTGCCGAGGAAACCCTCGCTCTTTGTCAGGGGTTGCAGCCGGGAGAGATCGTGCTCTGTGAAAATCTCCGCTTTTATCCGGGGGAAGAAGCCAACGACGACGATTTTGCCAGAAAACTCGCCCGCCTCGGTGAGCTCTATGTTAACGAATGTTTCAGTGTGGACCACAGAAGCCACGCTTCCACCGTGGGCATTGCCAAATACCTGCCCACCTATATCGGGCTGTTGTTAGAAAAGGAAATCAACGCCCTCACCAAAGTTCTGGAAAATCCCGACCGTCCCCTCGTTGCCATCATCGGCGGCGCCAAGGTTTCCGATAAAATCAAGATTTTGGCAAAACTGCTGCCCATTGTCGATAAACTGATCATCGGCGGCGGTATGGCCAATACCTTTTTGGCGGCCAAAGGTTATAACATGCAAAAATCCTTGGTGGAAGAGGCCAAAATCGGCTTTGCCAAAGAGATTTTAGACGGCGCCTACGCCGATAAAATCTATCTTCCCGTTGACGTTCGGGCGGCCAGCGATTTTAGTAACGATGCTGTGATCAAAGTCGTTCCCGTGGATGCCGTACCCCTAAATTATCAGTGCCTTGACATCGGTGAAAAGACCGTCGCTGTTTTCGCCACAGCGTTGGCCGACGCCAAAACAATCCTTTGGAACGGTCCCATGGGCGTTTTTGAAATGAGTCATTTTGCTGCCGGAACCAAAGACATCGCCAAGATCGTCGGCGACGCCGACGCCTACAGCGTCATCGGTGGCGGCGATTCCGCCGCGGCGGTCAGAAGTATCGGTATGGAAAAGGGCATCAGTCATATCTCTACCGGCGGCGGCGCTTCTCTGAAATTTCTAGAAGGCAAGGAATTACCCGGTATCGCCGCTTGTTTGGACAAAGTCGGCAAAGACTGATGGCTACCGCGCTTTTTGAAACCTTGAAGGATAAAGCATAAAGAATGAGGTAAAATCATGAAAATCATTGCCGGTAACTGGAAAATGAACGGTACCGTAACGGAAAACCGTAAGCGGTTGCGGGAAATCGCAGAAAGCGCGGATACGGCGGAAAATAAAGTCATTGTTTTCCCCCC
>CALFRX010000029.1 GCA_937919295.1 uncultured Peptococcaceae bacterium
CAGACCTGATCTCGGGTTCCCCCGGCGGTGAAGAAACCGCTCCCGTAGATGCAGATAGCGAAAAATCAGTTACCGAGTAAAATGATTATAATTATTGTTACGGTTTCGGGGAAGCGTTTTAACGCTTCCCCGAATACTGTGAAAACGGGAACGCAGATCGATCTTACAAAGAGCTTTGTTACGCGATGATGAGCCCAGACCACCGCGCAAACGAGAAAGGTGGTAAAAGATGAAAGGATTTTACAAGAATATCGATAAAACAGTATTTTTTATCGGCGGTGTGATTTGTCTGTTTTTTATTTGTTGGACAGTGATTTCTCCGTCCCAGGTGGGACAGTTCTTTTCCATGATATTATCAGTGTTTTCTGTTGATTTCGGCTGGCTTTACTTACTTGCCGTAGCTTTTTTTATTGTTTTCTTATTGACCCTCGCCTTTGGTAAATACGGCAAGATCATTTTGGGCAAAGATACGGATAAACCGGAGTATTCGACGTTTGCCTGGTTTTTTATGCTCTTTGCGGCAGGCATGGGCATTGGTCTTGTCTTCTGGAGTGTGGCGGAGCCGATGACCCATTACTTGAATCCTCCTTACGGCGCCGGATCAACGTCAGAATCGGCTTCGCTGGCCATGCGCTACGCCTTCACCCATTGGGGCGTTCACCCCTGGGCGACTTACGGCATTATCGGTCTGCCTTTGGCCTATTACCAATTTCGCAAAAATCAGCCTGCTTTGCTTAGTTCCTGTGTCGCACCGTTGATTGGGAAAAAGAGAGTAGGGAGCATCCTCGGCAGTGTTATTGATGTTTTGGCTGTTGTTGCCACTGTATTTGGTGTGGCAACTTCCTTAGGCTTAGGCGCCATGCAGATCAATAGTGGTTTGTACTATGTTTTCGGGGTTCCCTGCAATCACACCGTGATGTTCGGCATCATTGCCATTACCACTGTTTTGTTTATTTCATCCTCGGTTAGTGGCATTGACAAAGGCATCCGTATTTTAAGCGATACAAATATGGTGATCATGGGGATTTTGCTGGTATTTGTATTCTTTAGCGGCGCCACCCTATTTGTGACGAATTTCTTTGTGGATTCCATCGGTAAATACCTGACACACATTGTTTCCGCGAGCTTTTGGACAGATCCTTTCGGCGAAAGTGACGGCTGGCTCAGCGGTTGGACGGTCTTCTACTGGGCCTGGTGGCTTTCTTGGGGTCCCTTTGTCGGCGGTTTCATCGCTCGTATCTCCAAGGGTCGGACGATCCGGGAATTTGTTTTTGGCACGTTGTTCTGTCCCATGCTCCTCTGCTGTATTTTTATGGCGATCATGGGCGGCAACGCCATCCATTTTGATCTTCAAGGTGTCTCATCCATTGCCGACGCCATGCAGGTAGATCTCTCTTACGCGCTGTTTGCTCTATTGGACCAATTCCCGCTGGCAAAAGTCAGCTCATTATTGGCAATTATACTTATCGTGGTTTTTTTCATAACTTCTGCGGATTCTTCCACTTTCGTCTGTGCGATGATGACAGCCAAGGGTATGCAGAACCCTCCCGCGGCCTTGAAAATCTTCTGGGGCGTCTCCGAAGGTGTTGTCGCCGCCGTGCTTTTATATGTCGGTGGTCTCAGTGCCATTCAATCGACAGCCATTGTCATTGCTTTTCCGCTGCTTTTTATTGCCCTTATGATGGCGGCAGCGCTGATCAAATCACTGCGCAGTGAGTTTTTGGAGACCGATAGGGGAATTCTGCCGAAAAAAGAGCCCGGTAAATAAATATATTTTTTTCAGGAATGGGATAAGGAGCGTAAAAATAGGTGCTCCCAGATCCCTTGGCGTAGACTAATTTATTTCAAAACGCCTACGATGTGATCTGGAAATACGAATAGGCGGGTAACATCATGATATTGATTTTGTATGTAGTCGGTCTCTTTGCAAGTATTTACTTCTTACTGCTTAGGCCTCAAAAGAAAAGAAAAAAAGGAACATCAGCAAATGCTTGCCGTATTAGCCGCTGATTATGAAATCACTACCATTGGCGGTTTCCATGGTACCTAAAACCATGGGCAAAACCTTGATCGAAGCATGCTCTGTCGGCAAATAACGGCAGGCTTAAAAGGATAGCAGTAAGCTTATGAAATGGATTGGGAAAATCTCTAAGAGTGATCTTCTCATGGCAAGCGCCGCCTTTGCCTGGGGATTTTCCTATATTTTTATGAAGCTGGGGTTGGCGAGTATTGCTCCCTTACAGCTTGGCTTTATGCGCTTTGCCATTGCTTTTCCCGTATTGCTGCTGATTTTTCGAAAAAAGGTGATCCCCAATCGTACAGAACTTCGCTACAGTTTGCTTTTGGGATTATTTATTTTTGCCCTGACCGCGTTTTATAATTTCGGCCTGAAAACCACGGAAGCATCTACCGCCGGGTTCTTGGCCGGGACAACGGTGGCAATGGTGCCGCTTATTCAAGGCTTTTTGTCAAGGAAAATGCCGGAAAAAAAGACGTTGCTCTGTGTTCTTTTCGCCTTTGGCGGCATTGCCGTGATGTCACTAACCCGAAGTTTTTCCATAGCCGGCGGCGCCTGGCTTTGTCTGGGCGGCGCGGTGTCTTATGCGGTTCAGATCGTGATGACCAGTCGCGCCCTTGACCAATGCCGCGCCCTGACCATTGCTGTCTGGCAACTGGGTTTTGCCGCCCTTTACTGCGGCATTTCAAGTTTTCTTTTTGAAACGGTGAGCTATGCTTTGCCCCTCCTCGGCTGGGGAGCTGTGTTGGGCCTTGCTTTGCTCTCCAGCGCTTACGGCTATGTGGCTCAAACCATGGCTCAAAAGGAAGTGACTCCGGAGCGTATCGGGTTTTTATACGCCCTTGAACCGGTCTTTTGCGCGATTTTGGCTTTTCTTTTTTTTCATGAGATCATGTCGCTGCGTGAGATCATCGGCGCCGTGCTGATAGTGATCAGCATTGTTTTGGGTTAATGCCGATTGGCCGCTGCCATTGCCATCGTTTCCAGAGTAAATCCTGCCGGTGAATCGCAATACCGGTTTATTCCCTTCTTTCAGCCTAAAATCATTGATTTTAGGCGCAAATTATCGGGGATTTTCATCCCCGGTTAGCATATAGGCCGCAAATTTTTAAATCACGTAAAAACAGCAATGTATTTTTTACATCGCTGTTTTTTTGTTGTGGAAAAATTTGCTTTTATATTCTTCCCCCCTTGCGCATATCTCTTATAACAAAAGCTGTAAGTCGGAGCATAAGGCGAAATAGAATGAAATATCTGGATAGGTATGGTATTTTGTCGAAAATAGTTGTATAATAGAATAAAGGTGGCTGCGCTTATGACAAAGTTAGAACTCGAATTAAGACAACTGCAAAAACTGGTGATGACGACGGAACTAAAACAGGCCATCGATTTATTAACCATGCCCATTTTGGAATTGCAGCAATACGTCAGGGAACAGCTGGAGGGCAATCCGCTCTTGGAAGAAGACGAAAACGCTTTCAGCCAAAATCAGGACGAGGCTCAGCAGCAGCAACAAAAAGATGAGGAATGGGCCCTTTTTACCGGGGAGGACATGTCTGCTCCCACTCCCGGTTATGCCATCAACCGGGAAGAATCCTACATTTATGAGGCCAGAACGGAAGTATTCAACAGTCTTTATGAGTACCTCCTTTTTCAGCTGAATATTTCACCATTAAACCGTTGCCAGCAGATGATCGGTAAATATATTCTCTCCAATATCGACGACAACGGTTATCTGTTGATGCTCCCGGGCACCATTGCCGCTAAGCTCAATCTCCCCACCGAAGACGTGGCGGAGGTTTTGGCGATGATCCATGGCTTCGACCCTCCTGGTGTCGGCAGTATCAACCTGAAAGAATGTCTGATTCTGCAATTAGACAGGGAGCATCCCCATTATGAGGCATTGAAAGAAATCATCAGCAATCAGTTGGAATTGGTGGCATCAAACCGTGTTCCTCAGATTGCCAAAAAGATGAGGCTGCCCTTGGATACCGTCAGCCAACTGGTAGAAACCATCCGTTCTCTTGATCCGCGTCCCGGGAGCAGTTGGGGCGGCGGTGAGAAAGCTGAATATGTCGTCCCCGATGTGACGGTGAAAAAAGTGGATGGGGAATGGGTTATCGTCCTGAATGAGTGGGATGTGCCACGGATTACGGTCAATGATTATTATCGCAATATGATGAAGAGCGGAATGCCGATGGATCATGCCGCCGAGGATTATTTGAAGGATAAGCTCCATGCCGCGATTTGGGTGATCAAAAGCATTGAGCAGCGGCGCAAAACAATGTACGACACAGTGAGCGCCATCCTTGATTTGCAGAGCGCTTTTTTTGAGGATGAGGCTGAGTATCCCGTCCCCCTTAATCTGAGAGACGTGGCAGAGCAGATCAGCGTCCACGAATCGACGGTTTCCCGTACGGTGAGCAGTAAGTATATCCAAACGCCCCGGGGGTTGTTTCCTTTAAAATACTTTTTCCCCAAAGGTGTGGCATCCGGCTCTGACACCAACGCGCTCTGCGTGAAAAAGCTTTTAAAAGAACTGGTTGATGACGAAAATCCAGATAAGCCGCTAAAAGACGGGGAACTGACTACGATCCTGAACAGACAGGGCGTGGAGATTTCCCGCCGTACGGTGGCAAAATACAGGGAGCAGCTTAATATCCCCGTGGCAGGGCAGAGAAAGCGGTTTTAGAACCGTCATAACGGTTTATGAAAAAGGCAGACAGCCAATGTGGCTGTCTGCCTGAGGCCGTCGACAAAGTCTGATGCGCGGCGA
>CALFRX010000030.1 GCA_937919295.1 uncultured Peptococcaceae bacterium
CGGGACACCGAATCAACATTGTCATATTTTTATTATATAATACACCGC
Organism: uncultured Peptococcaceae bacterium; assembly: GCA_937919295.1. GTDB lineage: Bacteria > Bacillota > Dehalobacteriia > UBA7702 > UBA7702 > UBA7702. Next base: position 49 of record CALFRX010000030.1, read on the forward strand.
TGGCGTCGCAGCTGTATTTTTGGTTATCCTCCTCCACATTGATCGCAGTCAAGGCGGGGCATCTCCAAAAAGCAGCAGATGCAATGTTCGCCACACTGCTGGGAATGGTCACTGATTTCAGATCGGTGCAACGATAAAAAGCATACATCCCAATCTCCGTTACTCCGTCGGGAATTGCCATTGAGGTCAGGTCGGCACAATCGGAAAAAGCGCAGTTTCCGATTTTCAGCACGCCGGTGGGAATCGTCACTGAGGTCAGACCGGTACAATTGGAAAAAGCATAAACTCCAATTTCCCTTACTTTGTTGGAAATATCAAAGGTTCCCTGTTTCCCTTCGGGACACCGAATCAACATTGTCATATTTTTATTATATAATACACCGCTGGCGTCACAGCTGTATTTTGGGTTGGCCAAATCCACATCGATCGTAGTCAGACTGGTACAATTGGAAAAAGCAACTCTCGAAATGTCCGTTACGGTGTAAGGAATAATCACCGAAGTCAGACTATTGCATTGATCAAAAACATACATTTCAATTTTCGTCACATGGTACCCACCCAAAGTGGAGGGTATCGCAAGCACTGTCGCATTTCCGGTATAGTGAGAAAGCACGGCTTCCCCACCTTCCACAAAATAGAGAAAATCACCTTCTCTGGCCGCCGCCACCGGCGTTGCGCAGACACCGAGCAAAAGCACTACCGTTAATGCAAACAAAACAAGTCTTCTTTTCATCTTTCCCGTTCCTTTTCGTGTAAAATGAAACATATAATATAAAATTATATGTTGTTTGTTTATAAAATGCAATACTGTTTACAAAATTGGTACATTTCTTATTTTAATGCTATGTTTTCACAATGTTTCCCTTTGTTTTGGGCGTTTTTCATTTTTGCGGGAAGCAAAAAAGAAGCTGGTTTCTGATTTTCATCAGAAACCAGCTTTTTTTAACCAGTGGTTTTGATTGCTGTCTTTGGAGCATCTGCCTGATCTTTACGGTTATTTCGTTCAAAGGATAATACAGATGATCCCGCCTCCCCCGTCATTGACGAGGCGTTCCAGTGTAATTTGCAATTTCCCTCTGGCCGTATCGGGCATGGTACAAAGTTTACTCTGAATCCCTTCCTGCACCAACGTGTTAAGGGATTTCCCGAAAATGTTTGTATCCCACATCTTTTGCGGGTCATCTTCAAATTCTTCAAGAATATAGCGAACGAGCTCTTCGCATTGCTTTTCCGTACCGATCAACGGTGTGATTTCCGTAGAGATATTAGCCCGGATCAAATGATAACTGGGGGCCGAGGCTTTCAGTTTTACACCGAAACGGCCGCCTTGTTTGATCAGTTCCGGTTCCTCCAGATACATTTCGTCAAGCTGCGGATTGACGACACCATAACCGGAATCGCGCACTTCGCCCATGGCGTCTCTCAGCTTGCTCCATTCCCTGTCGGAAAGGGCGAACTGGCGGATCAGACGCATGATCGTATGATTGCCTTCGATCTCTTCTCCGGCGTACTCTCCGAGGATCTGATAAAAATAACTGTCGTTGATTCTGACGTCCACCGCGGAGATACCGGTGCTGAGATCCATCATTAGCAGAGAAGCACCTTCCGTGATTTCCAAGGCGTCGATGGCGGCCACGGCATTGTCGAGATCGCGAATCCTTTTGATTTCGTCGACAATGGTATAGATATCCGTTTCCAGGTTTTTCCTGAGCCAGTGATTTTCGTCGGTTTCCGGCACCCAGTCCGGCAGATGCACGTCGACTTCGGTGACAGGAAATTCATAAAGCGCTTCCTGTAAAACCCGGAGCACGTCGTCATTGGTCATATTCATGGCGTCTACCGCAACGACGGAAACATCGTATTCGGCCTGCATCTTTTCACTTAAAGCTCTCGTTTCCACGCTAAAAGGATCCACCGAATTGAGTACGATGACAAAAGGTTTATCCAACTCTTTCAATTCGGCAACCACACGTTCTTCCGCTTCTAAATAGCTTTCTCTCTCGATCTCCGTGATGGATCCATCGGTGGTAACCAAGAGGCCGATGGTAGAATGATCGGTGATCACCTTTCTTGTACCAATCTCCGCCGCTTCTTCGAAGGGAATTTCCTCTTCGCCCCAAGGCGTGTGTACCATCCGCGGTATTTCATTTTCTTCAAAACCCAGTGCTCCGGGAACGACATAGCCGACGCAATCCACCATGCGTACGCGCATGTCGATACCTTCCCTAACGTTGATCTCCACGGCATTGGCCGGAATGAACTTCGGCTCTGTCGTCATGACCGTGCGTCCCGTACCGCTTTGGGGAAGTTCGTCGCGAGCGACTTCACGTTCATGAAATTCCTCGATATTGGGAAGGACCAGCAATTCCATGAAGCGTCTGATGAAAGTCGATTTTCCGGTACGAACGGGCCCCACAACTCCCAGGTAGATATCACCGCCGGTACGTTCGCTGATATTTTCCAATACATCTGTTTTTTCCAATCATTTCCCTCCCTTGACCGCTTCATGCGGCAATGTTCAATTCAATTATATGAGGGAAAGACAACATTATACCAAGAAAAGAACGGACGCAATGCGTCCGTTTAAGGTCTTTGACAAAGCCTGTTGGTTATGGTCTTTGGAGTATGCGGCGTATCCGTTCTCAACATCTGCAATAACAGATTGCTCTAACGATTTATTTTTTGAAAAACCTTTCTTTCCAGTCCATCTTGTTTTCCGTGCCTTCGAGGAGACGTTTGATATTGGCGCGGTGTTTAAACACAATATAAACAACCACAAAAGCGCAGATCACGATTTGCAGTGTGGTACCACCGAAGAGCCAGAGGAAAAAGACGCAGGCAACGGAAGCAATAAGGGAGGCCAGGGAGACATAACCCGTAGTAAAGGCCAGCAGAGACCAAACAACGAGGGCGCAGAGAATGGCGAGAGGATTCCAGCAGAACATCACGCCGGCGCCGGTGGCAACGCCTTTGCCCCCTTTGAATTTCAGAAAAACGGAAAACGTATGAGCCAAGATCGCCACAAGGCCGCAAATCACGGAAAGCGTGACGCCGCCAGCAAAATAGCCAATCAAAGCGGCGATAAACCCTTTCAGCAGATCCATCAAAAGAACAAGTCCGCCGATTTTAGGCCCCAAAATACGAAACGTATTCGTCGCGCCCACATTTTTGCTGCCCAACTCCAAAATATTGACATCACAAAACTTTTTGCCGACCCAATACCCTGAAGGAATCGCCCCTAAAAAATAGGCGAGGATTACCACAAGAACTTGCCAGATCATAACGTCTTCCCCCCTTTATTTTTAATATTATGCTTTCTCGTTACTCCTACGAATCAAAAGCCAGAGCGGCGTCCCTTCAAAACCGAAACTCTGCCGGATCTGGTTGATCAAATAGCGTTCATAGGAAAAGTGCACGAGCTCCGGTTCGTTGACGTAGATCACAAATTTGGGCGGCTTCACGCCGACCTGGGTGCCGTAAAGGATCCGGCATTTTTTGCCCTTATCCGAGGGCGGCGGATTGAGGCGCAGCGCCTCTTGGATTACTTCATTCAGGCGCGCCGTGGGTACGCGCAGATTCTGCTGTTCCGAAATGGCTTTGACCCATTCGATCACCGTATGCACCCGCTGTCCCGTAAGGGCCGAGATATAGACGATGGGAGCATAGCTCAGATAAGCCATTTCCCCCCTGATTTCTTCCTCAAATTTCTTTATCGTCTTGTCGTCCTTCTCAATGGCGTCCCATTTATTGACGACAATCAGCATCCCCTTCCCCGCCTCATGGGCGTAACCGGCAACTTTCTTATCTTGTTCCGTAACGCCGTCTTTGGCGTCTAAGAGCATCAATACGATGTCGGAGCGATCCACGGAACGGAGGGTACGGATGATACTGTATTTTTCTGTAGTTTCCTGAATTTTACCGCGGCGGCGCATCCCTGCCGTATCGATCAACAGATACTTCTGGCCGTCCTTTTCAAAACGGGAGTCAATGGCGTCCCTGGTGGTGCCGGGAATATCTGATACGATGGTACGTTCTTCCCCCAACAGACGATTGGCCAGAGATGATTTTCCCACATTGGGTCGGCCGATCAGGGCAAAGCGGATCACTTCCTCATCGTCCTCCGCCTGTTCGCTTTCGGGAAAGGTGTTGACAACGGCGTCTAAAAGATCGCCGGTATTCATGCCATGAAGAGAGGAAACGGGAATCGGATCACCGAGACCCAGGCGGTAAAAATCGTAATAATCGGCGTTATCAAAGTGGTCGATTTTATTGACCGCTAAAAGAATCGGCTTCTTCGATTTTTTCAGGAGCGATGCGGCACGCAGGTCCTCGTCGGTGAGGCCTGTTTTGCCGTCAGTGACCATGACAATGACATCGGCTTCTTCGATGGCCAAAAGCACCTGCTGGTAAATGCGGGATTCGATGTGGCCTTCCATATTTTCAAAATCAATGCCACC
>CALFRX010000031.1 GCA_937919295.1 uncultured Peptococcaceae bacterium
TTTTTGACGCCGGATGAGTCCAATGCCTATCTTTATGCCACCGACGGCATAAAAGGGGGACTTTTGGTTTTTCCCTTTCACGGGAAAAAAGATGACACGACCATTGAAATTAGCAGTAGCAAAACGAAAACCTCGTTTCGGGTGGAGGATGGAAAAATAAAATTCAAGATCAAAATCGAGACCCAGGGATTTTTGGATGAGCACGCCGGAAAAGAGCAGACTTTTGGCAAAAAAGACATCGCCCGAATGGAGGCTACCGCGGCGGCGGATATTGAGCATAATGTCAGCAATCTCATCAAAAAAATCCAGTCAGAATATGATTCCGATATTTTCGGTTTTGGTAATATGATTCATAAAAGAGATTATAAGTTATGGAAACAGCTGGAGGATAACTGGCCGGCGCTATTCAAAGATATTGAGGTGGAGGTCAGCTCAAAAGTCCATCTTGAGAATACCAGTACCATGAAATAATAATGAAAGCGGGATCTCCAAATGGTAATGGTTATCGTTATACTTCTATATTTTTTTGTAATAATTTTTGATTTTTTACCAATCTTAAAAGACCGCGACAAGAAGCAAGTTTTCGTCTATGGCCTCTTTTTAACTGCTAGTTTTTGCGTGCTGATTTTATTCAGCTTTGGTATCCGCTGCCCCGGTCCTTCCGATCAAATTACGGCCGTGGTTGAAAAGATCTTCTTTTCTTCCAAATGATTTTTTGAAGGGGTGTCTTCTGCGTGTTTAAAGAAATGTTATCGTCGCGGCAGGCGATTTGTATCATCGTCATGTTTATGTTCGGTAGCAGCGTCATCATGGGCGTGAATACCGGAGTTGCCCAGGATTCCTGGATTTGTGTATTGCTGGCGCCGTTTATGGCACTGCCGATGGTTCTCATTTATGCCAGAATCATCAAGCTCTTTCCGGAAAAGGATTTTTTTGAAATCGTGGAGATTGTCCTTGGCAGAATTGCCGGTAAAATCATCGTCTTATTGATGTCCTGGTATGGCCTGCATCTTTGTGCTTTGGTTTTGCGGAATTTCGCGGAATTTATCGGTACTTCCTATATGTTAGAAACGCCGCAGCTGGTCACGTTGATCACCATGATTCTGGTGGTGGTTTATATGCTGTACAGCGGTGCGGTGACGCTGGGAAAATGGTGCCTCGTAATGTTGCCCATCTTGGTTTTTGTGGTGATAATCACGGCTATTTTACCCGCTGGCAAAATGGACTTTACCAATCTTATGCCGGTGCTGTCACATAGCGCGAAAAGGATTGCTGAAAGCACTTATCAAACTTTTACCTTTCCTTACGCTGAAACGGTGCTGTTTCTAAGTTTGGCAGGTGCCGTTAAAAAAACCGTCAGCCCCTATAAAATTTATGTATACGCGATTTTTATCGGTACCGCCATTCTCCTTCTTGTGGTGCTGCGCAACATCCTGCTGATGGGACCGGCGGTCTTGGGTGTAGAGGCTTTTCCGTCTTATGTGGCGGTACGGATCATCAGCATCGGCGACTTTATCGCGCGAGTTGAAGGGAGCATTGCGATGAACTTGATTTTGGCGGGGATCGTTAAAATCTCGGTCTGTCTTTATGCCGCAACGAAAGGAACCGCCAGACTCTTCGGGATCGCAAATTATAGGAAAATACTGTTTCCCATGAGCTTGAGCGCGGTTGCGCTGTCCATCATCATTTATAAAAGCGTCATGGATATGTTTGCTTTCGTTCATATATATACGTTCTACGTTATTCCTTTTCAGATCATCATTCCGCTGCTAATCTGGATCGCGGCGGAAATCAAGGTACGCAGGGAAAAGCCGTTAAAAACCGCAGTGCCGTTAACGGAAGAATAAAAAAATAGCACAAACTAAAAACCGGGCATAAGCCCGGTTTTGTTATTGAACTTTATTTGTACTCGGCCGACGCATCAAGACCAAACGCCCTTTGGCGCCGGGTTTGTACTTCCTTAAGATCCGCTTGTTAAAGGCACGGGTACCACCTTTCGCCGCCCGCTGTTCCTTCTTTTGATTGACTTTGGCGATGATAAGCTCTTCCAGCTTTGGTCCATATTTCCAGGAAAGCAGGAAAGTAGCGACGATAAGGACGATGAGGGGAAAATAAGTCCAGGTGGGTAAAGTGAAAACGCTTGTACCCAGAAGACAGCTGATGATCAGTCCCCAAGGACGTCCAAGGACGGCGGCAATGAGGAAGCAGCGCCAGCGAATGTTGACCAAACCCGCCACATAACAGAGGATACCGTCGGGGAAGAAGGGGAAGAAGAACATCAGAAAAAGCAGTAGATTCTTGCGTTCTTCAAAAGAATCAATGTATTTATCGACTTTATGTTTGTCCAAAAACAGGTCGATCAAAGGTCTGCCCAGATACCGCGCCAAAGTGAAGCTGACGCAAGAACCGAGAATGGTGGCGGCGGAACAGATGAAAAAGGTTTTGGTAAAACCGAAGATCATCGCCGAAGCCACGGCAATCATGCCGCCGGTGGCCGGCAGGAAAACCGTGCCAAAGGTCTGGAGTAAAAAAACAACGAGGTAACCTTTGGCGCCCAATCCCCCAAAGTAGGCTTCTAACGCCGCAGAGTCCCCCAGCAGCGGCACGAGACCGGAATGAATGAACCAATAGATGCCCAGGGCGATGATGGTTATAAAAATCAGAAAATATAGAATTGGTACTACTTTATATTTCAATAATTTTTGGTAAAAGGACATATTGCTCTCTTTTCTTCCCAAGATTACAAATATTGTAGCAAAGCTTTGCATTGCTACAGTGGCAAAACAGTGTTTTTTCCATGGATAAAACGCTGTTTTGATTCATTGCAGAATCGGTTCTTCCTCTAAACTGAAAAGTTCCTCAATGGAAACGTGCAAAAAACGGGAGATGCGGTAGGCCAGCTCCAGCGAGGGGTTTACTTTGTTGGCTTCGAGGCGGCAAATGGTCTCTCTGCTGACACCGCAGAGATCGGCAAGGTTTTGTTGGGAAATTTCCATGGCAAAACGGTATTTTTTGATTTTATTTTGCATGACAAGTCCTCTCATGTGATTAAAATGATACAAGATATGAAAATTATATCACTTTTAATGGAAAATACAAGGGAATTATTGAGAAAAGATTGAATTTTCCGGGGTTTTACGATATGATATAATACATCACTTTGAAAAATGCTTTTAGAATGGATAAGATGGAGGATGAGATTGTGCGTAAAAAGAATGACGCCAATGAAAAAACGCCGGCCGCCCAGGCGCTGTCTGCCCTTACTGATGAAAAACAGTCCGCCTCTGCGGATCATTATAATGACAGCGATCGCGTGACGGCGGAAGAACTTTTGCGCCACGCCTGTTTTGAAATGCCGATTCTGCCCCTGCGCGGCGTTTTGGTTTTTCCCCATTCCGTGGTTCAGCTCGATGTGGGCCGGGAAAAGAGTATTCGCGCCATCAACGAGGCCGTGACTTACGAAGGGAAAGAAATCATTTTAGCCATGCAAAAGGACATCCATGTGGATGAACCGGAGTTTGAAGATTTTTATCATATCGGCACCATCGCCACGATCAAACAGGTGCTGCGTCCTTCCGGCAGTACCCTTAGAATCGTGGTGGAGGGGATCAACCGTGTGGAGATCCTGCGCCTTACCGAGGAAAGCCAGTATTTTCTCGGCGAAGCGGTTCAACTGGAGATGCCGGGACAGTATAAGAAAACCATGGAAGGGGAAGTTTATGCCAGAAAGGTCGTCAGAGAATTCGAATCCTTTGCGGCGCTGGCGAAAAGAGTGCCGCCGGAAATTATGGCCACAGTACTTTCCCTGGAAGACCAAAGCGCTCTGGCCGATGTCGTCGCCGCCCAGGTACTGACGAAGTTATCGGAAAAGCAGGCGTTTTTGGAAATCATCGATGTGGAAGCGCGTCTGAAAAAACTCTTAGAAAATATGGCCAAAGAAGTGGATATTCTCAATCTGGAACGTAAAATCGGCAACGAAGTAAGGAAACAGATGGAGAAAAATCAGAAGGAATACTATCTCAGGGAACAGATCAAGGCCATCAATAAAGAGCTCGGCGAAGACGAAAACAAGGAAGATGAGTGCCGGGCTTACCGCGATAAGGTCAAAGCGGCGAAAATGCCGAAAGAAGCACAGGAAAAAGCCTTGCGGGAAATTGACCGCTTGCAAAAAACGCCGTCCACGGCAGCGGAAACGGCGGTACTCCGTACGTATATTGATTGGGTCACCGAGATTCCTTGGTCCAAAAAAACCAAAGACCGCCTGAATTTGAAACGCGCGGAGGCGATTTTAAATGAGGATCACTACGGACTCACCGAAGTCAAAGAGCGCATCTTGGAATACCTTGCCGTATGCCAGTTGGCAAAGGACATCAAAGGCCCGATACTCTGCCTCACCGGCCCTCCCGGCGTCGGCAAAACGTCTTTGGCAAAATCGGTAGCCCGGGCCTTAAACCGCAACTTTGTGCGGATGTCTTTGGGCGGCGTCAAGGACGAGGCGGAAATCCGCGGTCATCGCCGTACTTATGTCGGCTCCATGCCGGGACGCGTGATCCAAAACATGAAAACAGCGGGTTCTGTGAACCCGGTGTTTCTCCTGGATGAAGTGGATAAGCTTGGCAACGACTATAAGGGCGATCCCTCTTCGGCGCTGCTGGAAGTCCTCGACCCGGAACAGAACAACACCTTTGCCGACCACTTTATCGAAGTCCCCTACGATCTCAGTAAGGTTTTGTTCATCACCACCGCCAATGTGAAAACCAATATTCCCCGACCCCTTCTGGATCGCATGGAAGTCATTGAAATCAGCGGTTACACCGAGGAAGAAAAGGTAAAAATCGCCAAGAACCACCTGATTCGGAAACAGCTTTTAAACCACAGCATCTCTGAGAAGCAACTGAAAATTTCCGATAGCGCCCTGCGGCAGCTGATCAAGGAATACACCAGAGAAGCCGGGGTTCGTAATCTCGACCGCACCTTGGCGAAACTCTGCCGTGTTGTCGCCAAGGAATTGGTGACTAACGAAAAACAAGCTGTCAGCGTCACGGTGCGGAATCTCAACGATTATCTCGGGATGCCCAAATTCATCAAGGATAAAGCCTCGGGTAAAAACGGTATCGGCATCGTTAACGGTCTCGCTTGGACCGAAGCGGGCGGCGAGATACTCCAGGTGGAAGTCCAGGTGCTGCCGGGCAGCGGCAAATTGCAGCTCACCGGGCAGTTGGGCGATGTGATGAAAGAATCCGCCCAGGCGGCTTTGACTTATGTGCGCTCCATCGGCAAATCTTTGGGGCTCAAAGCTCATTTTGAAGAAAAAGTTGACATTCATATTCACGTTCCCGAAGGCGCGGTACCGAAAGACGGTCCCTCCGCCGGGGTTACCATTGTGACGGCGCTGGCCTCCCGTCTAAGCAACCGAAAGGTCAGAGGAGACATCGCCATGACCGGCGAAGTGACGCTCCTTGGCCGCGTGCTACCCATCGGTGGCGTGAAAGAAAAGGTTCTGGCGGCCTTTGCCGCTGGCATCACCACCGTGTTGCTGCCCAAAGAAAACGAGCGGGATCTCGCTAAAATTCCGCCGGAAATTCGTGACAAGATGACCTTCGATTTTTGTGACCATGTCGGCGATGTGTTGAAAATCGCGCTTTTGGAGAAATGATATGAGGATCAAAAAGGCTGTGCTGGCTCAGACCGCCGCCTGGCAAAAACAGTATCCCCCCGTTCTCGACCTTGATATTGTCTTGGCGGGACGCTCCAATGTGGGGAAATCGTCGCTGATCAACCGTTTGATCAACCGTAAAAGTCTGGCGCGCACCAGCTCCAGCCCGGGAAAAACCAGAACGATCAACTTTTATCTCATCGACGATCACTGGTACTTCGTGGATCTCCCCGGTTACGGTTACGCCAAAGTCAGCAAAGAGGATCAAGAGTCCTTTAAAAAAATGGTCGAAGAATATTTCGCCGCCGCGCGGCCCCGGGTGATTTGGCAGATCGTCGATTTACGCCATCCCCCCACTGCCTTGGATCAGCAGATGAACGCATATCTGCGCAGTCAGAACCTGCCTTTTATGGTGGTGGCGACGAAGGCCGATAAGCTCAGCAACAATGAGATCGCCAAAAACAAGGCGGTGATCCGGCGGGAGCTTAACCTGAAAGAGGAAGAGTTGCTGGTTTTTTCGGCCCAGAGCGGCTTAAACAAAGAAGAACTGTTAAAAACCATCGACCATTTGCTGCGCCGCTAAATTTTCAAAACAAAGCCTTATGGCGGAACGCGTTACGCGTTCCGCTGAGGCCGTCGACAAAGTCTGATACGCGGCGAACCCTTTGCCCCGCGACAGCTTGAGTACAT
>CALFRX010000032.1 GCA_937919295.1 uncultured Peptococcaceae bacterium
CCACCCCTTCGGGATAGGTAGTATTTATATGGTGGAGACAGCTGGATTCGAACCAGCGACCCCCTGCATGTGAGGCAGGTACTCTAACCGACTGAGCTATGCCTCCAATATCGGCGAAATTTATTATAACACGTTTTTTTTAGAAATACAAGGGATAGAATTTCTTTCCCGGATGTTTGTTTTTGTGTCCGAACCGTGATTTTTTGTAATAAAAGTTGATCTTATCTCCTAATTGTGTTATAATACTTCAAGATAGGGCGGTTATACAGCCAGTTTGCCCCAAAAAACTGAAAAGAGAGATATATATAAATGATAAACTGTATCATGAAAAAAGGGAATCATCGTATTATATCCCACTCGATTCTCCTATGGGTAAGTGTTGTGATTGTCATGCTGACCGTCTCGGCGCCCGCCTTCTGCTACGAACTCAACGGCACTGCCACGGGGAACTTGTTGTCCTGCGGTTATGCCGCGAAAACCGATGACTTTTCCGTTTCAGTTGATGTAGAGAAAAACTATGCGCTTATCGTTGAGAAGAACGGTAAAACCTTTACCGCCGATAACGATAACGCCCAGTATCTTAACGTTTGCGGTGATAAAGGCTATTACACCACCATTGATGGGAATGCCGGAAAAACCAAATTGCGCTGTTACGATGTGAGCAGCGATTCCATTACCGATCTTTATGCCGTACCCATCGGCGAAGGGATGAAAAACCTTTTCGTCCTCAACGATACGGCTTATTTTCAGAGCAATGGTATCATTAAATCATATCATCTCGATACGGGTAGTGTTGCTACGGTAAAAGGCAACGGCGAAATTGCCGCCTTTGTACCGGTGGGCAACTTTTTATTGTATACGGTTTATGACGACGGCAGTTTGCCGTTGTATGTCTATGATCTAAGCGCTAAAACCACCACCGTTTTAGCCAAGCAAGTTACGACTTTTGACGTCTACAATGATGATGTTTATTATAGTGACGGTGAAAACGGCCTTTCTCACGTTTCCCTTAACGGCGGCAGCGCTGAACAGTTGGCAAAAGGCACAGTGAATCAGATTGTCTGCAATGATACCGCTGTTTATTGGCAGGGGTTGGCCGATGATGTCGTTACTTCTCTGACCTATGATGATGCTGATAAAGACACTCAAAAGGTGGACGATTACACCAGCTTTGCTGTCCTTGATAGCGGCGTAGAAACCGTCAAAGAGGAACTCGGCGAAGGCGGCAGCGGTTCTGCCGCATCCAGTGTTTCCACAAGCAGCTTGCCTGAGGATGATTATAAATATTGGAAACAAAAGGATTCGCGCTGGAAAGAAGTCCCCTTAGGGAGTTCCACTAGAACCATTGGTAGTTCGGGCTGTTTCGTGACATCAATCGCCATTCTTTTAGTCGGAAGTGGTGCAAAAACGTCAGAATATCAGGCTGGTGCTTTTGATCCGGGCGAGTTTGTTAGACAATTAAATAATAATGGTGGCGCCTTTACCTCTGATGGAGACTTTTATTATGAAAAGACGACAAGTCTTGTACCTTCCTTTAAAGTTTTAACTGATACAGGGAAAAAATTCGAAACTCCTTTTAATAAGAAGTTATTTGGCGATAAGGTATCTACAATTGCGAGTTACCTTGCCAGTGGGCACTATGTGGTGGCTCAGGTTAGGGATGCCGGTCACTTTGTTGCGGTAGATAATGTTAGCGATGGCATAATCAATATTTGCGATCCAGGAAAAGCAAATGGAAGCCTTTATGATAGTTATGGTAATACGCAGAATCCGCTGAATCGGTTAGTAGTTTTTCAATACACCGGTACTCCGTGGGCAAATGCGGCGGCTACGCCATCCATCGACCTTTCCGATAAGACCGTGTCGATCTCCTGTGATACCCCCGGCGCTAAGATCTTCTACACCACCAACGGCACCACGCCGACGACCTCCAGCGCCCAATATACCGGGCCCTTTACACTGACCTACAGTAAGAGAGTACAGGCCGTCGCTGTCGCGGAAAATTACAACAACAGCGCCATCGCCGCCAAAAATTGCGTCTTTTGCTCCCTGCCTTTTAGTGACGTTCCTGCCTCCCAGTGGTATTACGCTACCGTCGCTGAAGTATATGAGCGGAACGTTTTCAAAGGCACGAGCGCAACCACCTTTTCCCCCAATGATAACACCACCCGTGCTGACTTCGTTACGGTGATGGGCAGGTTGTCCGACAAGGATATCGATAATTACTATTACGGCTTCAGCGATGTCAGCGAAAAGGACTACTATGCCCCCAGTGTCAATCGG
>CALFRX010000033.1 GCA_937919295.1 uncultured Peptococcaceae bacterium
CGTTTGATGCAGCAAAACGGCATCAAAATCAAGGGGGAAGCGATCCTCGATTTTAACCGGCTGATCACCGCCGAAGATTTTGAAGACGGCAAACTGTTGCTGCAAAAAGGGAAAAAGAGCTTCAAACAAATAAAAATAGAGGAATAACGGAGATCATTTGCTCATGGAAGATTATATGGAAAATATCGCCGCAAAGTTATATGCGCTGATGGAAACAGGCGACCCTCCTCAAACCGCCTTTGCGTTGGGGCAGGAGCTTCGACAGGAATGCCCCGACGATTTCAGGGAGTTCTCCGTCAACTACGCGGCAAAATACAGCCTTTGCGGCTGCGGCCAGCACCATGCCTACCTCAACGGCCTGCTGACGATTTTAGACCAATGGGCGGAAGAAGGCAAAGTACTTAAAACCGTGGAGGACGGCAGTATTTATTGGCAAAAAGTTTGATCGGGTGATACGATGAAAAAACATGGCGGATATCTGAAAAAATTCCTTTCCCTACTGATCATGGCAGGTTTGGCTGCCGCTGCCATTCTTTTCTACCTTGGTTATGAAAAAGCGGAGCAGGCAGAAGCGGATCATACTTCTGTGGCGAATCTCTATACGGTCTATGTCGGCGATAACCCCAATCATCTCGATTTCGGTGATACCGATATCGTCTCTGCCGTGATTGACCGCGTTGTTGACGAGAACAGTTTTTACGATCGTTTCCTCACCGCTTTCGGCGACCATACCGTCGCTTCTTTGCTGGTGAAAGAAGTTTACCTTCCTGACGATGAATTCATCTCCACCACCATTGCCCAGCGGATCCTAATTTACCGCATTGAAAAAGCTTACAGCGATAATGAGATTCTGCTGATTTACTGCTACGCCATGGGCTACCAGATGGACGATATTGCCACGGTGGCCGGGATCTTAGCCAACGGCGAAAATGAATCCCTGAAAGACCTGCTTAATATTGATTCGTCTCTCATCGATGACATTTTGAGCTTTTTGACGGAAAAAGGCTACCTTGCCCCGGAAGACGCCGCAGCCATTGAAGAAAAACTCCCGTAAGATAGACATAAAAAGCGGCACCATGCGTTTTTGAATGCGACGATGCCTCCATTGCCGGATAACTTCACACGCTAAGAGACTGCAAACTAATTTGTGCATTATTCTTGACACTACCTCGACGAAAGCAAGGAGACAGAAAAACCGTGCTCAACGTTAATCAGCGTTGATCACGGTTTAGTTTTTTGATAACGGAAAATGCGCTCTTTGCCATTGAAGTCTTTCACGATATCGCCACTGTTCAGCTGATATCTTTCCGCCAAACTTAGTACGCTTGCGCCCTGGTTTTCCCCGATTTCCATCAGAAAGAGCCCGTTTTCGTTAAGGCGATCAGCGATTTCTTTCAGAATCCGCTCAATGGTAAAAAGGCCGTTCAAGCCACCGTCTAAGGCAATGGCCGGTTCATAGGTTACCTCCGGCGGGATCTTTGTCATTTCCTTTTCCGTTAGATACGGCGGATTCGCCGTAATCAGATCAAAGGTTTCCTCTTTGGCGAGACACGAAAAAAGGTCACTGTACGTGAAGTCTACGTCGGTAACGTTAAGCAGGTTATTCTTTTCCGCCACCACCAAAGCGTCCTTGGAAATATCAATACCACGGAAACTACCGTTTAAATTTTTCGCCAAAGAAATGGCGATACAGCCGGATCCGGTGCAGAGATCAAGGGCCTTGAGCGCCCTTCCCTTACCCCACTTCACAGCGAGATCCACCAGCAATTCCGTTTCAAAGCGAGGCACCAGCACCGAAGAGTTGACGATAAAGACGCCGCCGTAAAAGGATTGGGAACCGACGACGTATTGAAAGGGCTGACGCGCCTCTAAGCGTTTTATGGCCGCTTCATAGCAAGCCGGTCGCTCTACTTCGTCTTCCGGGTCGATGTCAATTAGGGATCGTCCCGCAAAGGCCTCAATTAGCCAGGAAATTTCCCGCTCCCCGTTATCTCTGTCCGCCAGCGCTGTTTTCAGCCGGACAAATAGTTCCCGGTAGGTCATTTATTCCATCACATCCTCTTTGAGTAAACGCACCTGTTCGTCTCTGATGAGGGACTCGATGATTTCATCGATATTGCCTTCTAAGATATTATCGAGACGGTGCAGGGTGAGACCGATGCGGTGATCGGTAACACGGCCCTGGGGAAAGTTAAAGGTACGAATGCGCTCGGAACGGTCGCCGCTCCCCACCATGCTCTTGCGCTTGGAGGAGATATTCCCCTGCTGTTCTTCCTGCATCACCTCATAAATACGGGCACGCAGGATCTTCATGGCCTTTTCCTTGTTGCGCAGCTGGCTCTTTTCGTCCTGACAGGAAACGACGATACCGGTGGGCAGATGGGTTAAGCGCACCGCGCTCTGGGTGGTGTTGACGCATTGGCCGCCGGGGCCGCTGGCGCAGAAAACGTCGGTCTTGACGTCGTTGGGACCGATATCCACTTCCACCTCTTCGGCTTCGGGCATCACAGCGACAGTGGCCGCCGAGGTATGGACGCGGCCTTGGGTTTCCGTATCGGGGACTCGCTGCACCCGGTGGACGCCGCTTTCATATTTCAAACGGCTGTAGACGTTTTTCCCTTCGATGAGGCAGATGATTTCCTTGATACCGCCGATATCGGTGATGTTGCTGTTCAGCACGTCCATCTTCCAGCCCTGTTTTTCCGCGTAGCGGGAATACATTTTATAAAGATCATTGGCAAAAAGCGCCGCTTCTTCTCCACCGGTGCCGGCACGAATCTCCATGATGACGTTTTTCGCGGCATTGGGGTCTTTGGGCAGGAGCAAAACTTTCAGCTTTTCCTCCCATACCGCCATTTCCTTTTTTAACACTGCCGCTTCTTCTTCGGCAAGAGCTCTCATTTCCGCGTCGGTTTCCTCGGCAATCAGTTCAAGATCACCTTCGTATTCCGCCTTCACCTTTTGATAGGCACGGTAACCGTCGACGATATCCTCCAGTTCGGCATGGGCCATAACGTGCTTTTTCCACACCGACTGATCGGCAATGACCGCGGGATCGCTGATCAACAGCGACAGTTCATCATATCTCTTTTCTAATTGATCCAGTTTTTCAAACACCGGCTTCGATCTCCTTTTGCGGCTTCGCGATTATGTGATGATGCGATAGCAAAAAACAGAGCCGTGGGCTCTGTTTCGCTGTTTATTATTGAAGGCCGTATTTTTTCTTGAACTTGTCCACACGACCGCCTTCTTCAACCAAGAAACGTCTGCTACCGGTATAGAAGGGATGGCATTGGGAACAAACTTCCACTCTAATATTCTTTTTTGTGGATTTCGTGGTGAACTTATTACCACAAGCGCAAGTGATTTCGACTTCTTCGTATTTGGGATGAATATCCTTTTTCATACCTTGTCACCTCTCTTCCGGCATGATTCTTTTTTTCAAGCGAAGTTAATTATATCATATACAACAAGTAAATGCAACATTTTTTTAACGGCTGCTTTTGCCTTTCCGCCGGGGGCGGCTATAGTTGCCGACAGCGACCCCAGAACCGTGAACCGCGGCGATCAACGCTTCCATGCCGCAGCTTTTACCCGGCGTGAAACCACAGGCCC
>CALFRX010000034.1 GCA_937919295.1 uncultured Peptococcaceae bacterium
GAGTTCAGACGTGTGCTCTTCCGATCTATGCTGCTAATTGTCACCGCCGCGCTGATCATCGGCATCTGCGAGAGCTGCTGCGCTCTCGTAATTGAACTGAGTTACCTGCGCAAACTCCACCGTTTCAAAGAATTTTTAAGAATCCTCTTCAGCAAGGACGGATTCGGTATCATTCCCGCCGTCATCTTTTCCGGCCTTTTGGGCGCGGTCCCCTCCTCCATTGCCAGCAGCTTCTCAACGTCGGTGGCCGGCACCATCAGCGCGGCCTTCCCCGCCATCGGCGCCATTGTCGCCGTGATCTGGTTTAAGGAAAAACTGACGCCTCTGA
Source organism: uncultured Peptococcaceae bacterium (assembly GCA_937919295.1). Classification (GTDB taxonomy): domain Bacteria; phylum Bacillota; class Dehalobacteriia; order UBA7702; family UBA7702; genus UBA7702. The sequence goes on from CALFRX010000034.1 coordinate 329, forward strand.
AATTCATCGGCATCATTCTTTGCATCGTCGGCACCGGCATCATGTACGGCCTGGCCACCGGTAGCGTTCCTTTCTTCGTCTACCTGATTTCCATCATCACCGCCATCGGCTATGCCATGGAAGGCTGTTTCGGTTATAACTTGATGCGCTCCGACGTTCATTCCAGCGTAGCCGTGGCCCTGCGCCGAGTTTACGCCATCCTGCTCAACATCATTCTCGTGGTTCTCATTTCCGCTTTTACCGGCAACTTCCAGTATTTACTCGACTTTGTCTCAGGCTTCACCGTTAATTCCGGCGTTTATCCCTGGTTATCCGGACTGGAAGGCAATTGGCTCTTCTTCGCCCTGATCTTCTTCCTTGGTGCGGGCTGCAACGGCGCCTCCTACATCTTCTGGTATTACAGCTTTAATTTCAGCGGCGTCGCCACCGCCCAGGTACTCAACATCACCTACGGCATCTTTATCATACTCTTAGTGATGCTGCCGCCGTTCCTCAGCTTACCGGCTTGGGGTTCGATCATCGGAGCCCTGGTACTCTTTGGCGGCGCGGCCATTGTCACCAGAGAGACAACAAAACAACCTGCCTGACATCGTTTGAATCGCATACCCCACAATCATACCTTATATAACTGCTCTCTAGAGAGGCTCTGACCGGTTACGGTCAGAGCCTCTCTATTTGATAAAGTTCATTTTTATTATTTTATAATATCGGCGTAAGCGGTATTTTCCGCGCCGATCATTGCCATCATCGCTTCGGGATCGGCCTCGATCTGACAACCAATTTTGCCGCCGCTGACCATGATCGTATCGAAGAGCTGGGCCGTTTCCTCAAAAACAGTGAAAAATTGCTTTTTCATACCAAAGGGTGAGCAACCGCCATGGATATAGCCGGTGAGGGGCAGCAATTCCTTTTGACGAATCATTTCAATGGATTTGTTCTTCACCGCTTTGGCCGCTTTTTTCAAGTCCAGGGCCGCGTTAACGGGTATGACAAAAACATAGTGCTCACCGCTATGCCCCTTTGTCACCAGGGTTTTGAAAACCCGGTTTGGATCCTGGCCGCACTTTTCCGCGACGGAATTACCGTCAAGCAACCCGTCCTCCGTATCGTATGTATGGATTTTGTAATCTATTTTCGCCGCGTCGAATAGACGCATTGCGTTGGTTTTGGTCTCTGTCATTATCATCCCTCCGAAATGATGATACCATAATCATATTTTTTTATCAAACAGCGGTTGCTTTCATGGTCTAACAGGCGTATAATGAAGCCACTAAAAGAAGGAGCTTTTCTATGAAACTGAAAGATCTTTTTGTAATTTTCGTCGGGCTGCTGCTCTGCATTCTTTTGGGCTACCTTGCCTTTACAATTCAGCATGGGTGGGAATGGCCCTTCCTCGTGGCCATCATCGGTCTCATGGGTCTTCAGGTGAAAGATTACCTCCTTTGGCGCTGAAGCTTTTTGAAAAAATAACAAATTACAGAAAAAATGTGAGAAAATCCCTCCATCGTCCATATTGCATAGGGAACGGAATTCTAGTATAATAGTAGTAACAGAAAAGATCAATCGATGTTTGTCAGCAAAGCCATTGCGGGCCCGATACGGGGATGTACTGGTTTTCGACGGGGGAAGGATTGGTCGGGTTAGCGAGCCGGCGTTCCATATGGCCGTAAAACTGTGGAACCTAAATTGAAATGACAAACAACAATTAGCTTTCGCTGCTTAATTGCAGCTTACCTCATACGTTCTGCTCCCGCGATGAGCGATATGGGGTCATTAGGTCGGGATACCGCAGCACCTTTTTCCGGCGGTGATACGGGAATTTCACGGAATGGTCTTATGTGACTTTGTTTATGTAATCATATAAGACGAGAAAGAACATAAACTGCGCTCGGAGAAAACCCGGTGGGTTCTCTTTCGGACAGGGGTTCAACTCCCCTCATCTCCACCAAATCAAAAACCGCTATTATGCAGGCATTTTGCTTGCTGGTAGCGGTTTTTTATTGCCGTTTTAGGCTCATTTTTGGGCAAAAATCACCAAAATTGCAACGCTCTGAGCAGGGATGGGAAAACAAATTCACACGAAAAAAATCCCTCACCTACTTTTAGATGAGGGATTGTAGCTATTTAATTGAGCAAATCTTTGTTTGTCTCGTGCGTATTAATAAGCGATAAGAAAAAGTCATCCAGCCTTGTAGCCGCATCCGCATTTTGGTGGTGACATCCTATTTTGCAAGGAAATTGAAATACCTCGATATTTATATGATAAAATCCAAAGCCTGCCACGTGAGACAGAATATGTCGTCAACTTGAGCGGGCATGCAATCTACCAGAGATTTATCAAGCTCACCGGGAATGCCTGCCGCTTCCACGTTCTTCGTCACGCCAACGCCTTGATAATGATGATGCTTAACATTCCTGACAATTACGCAATGAGCCGAGGAGGTTGGGAAACAGAATCAATTTACAAAAAAACGTACGCCCATGTTCTATACGAAGGCAAAAACGCATTTCGGTACCGGTTCCTCACGAAAGCCTAAAAACCTGCCACCGGCAGGTTTTCTATACGGTTTCCGCCCCCGCGGGGTTCAACTTCCCAACTAAAAAACGACATAACCCAAAGGGTTACGTCGTTTTTGGAAATAAGCAGATAAATTAATAAGATGCACACTCCTTAGGCTAAAGGTTCAACGAATTTAGGACGAAGGTGTGTATAATTTGAAAGGTTATTTTATACTAACATCACTCTCAACTGTTTTCGCATTTCTATACGACTTTACTATTCTTGCTACCTTACTTTGGCTTATATTTAATTTTTCTGCCACTTTATATGTGCTTTTAAGTATAATATAATTCTCAATAATCTGTTGTTTTTCTTCTTCTTTAGTTGGGATATGCAAACTAATTTGGTTAGAAGTTGGATATTTCTTTTCTTGGGTTCGTTTGTTTAATATTTCAGAAGGCAAGTCCAAAACATCAAGAACGTTTTTTTCGTTGATTAATATAAGGCGTTCAATAAGGTGCTCTAATTCTCTTACATTCCCGGGCCAAGAATAATGCAACAGTGCATCTATTGCATCATCAGATAGAACCATTTGCGTTTTGTGCTTTTTATTATATTTATTTAAAAACTTTTTTACTAGAGGTATAATATCCTCTATTCGTTCTCTAAGCGGTGGAATCGTGATTTTTATCGTATCCAAGCGATAATACAAGTCTTTACGGAACTGTCCTTTTTCCATAAGTTCCTCTAAATTTTGATTCGTTGCTACAATAAGTTTTATATCGACAGTTACTTCTTTTGTGCCTCCTAAAGGAATAAAAGAATGATCTTGAACAAGTTGTAATATTTTTGCCTGTACATTGTATGGCATTTCTCCAATTTCATCCAGAAACAATGTTCCCTTATTTGCAACAAAAGCTAATCCTTGCTTCCCTTTACTATCTGCACCACTAAAGGCACCTTTAACATAGCCAAATAATTCCGATTCCAATAATTCTTTTGGAATTGTTGCACAATTAATCGTAATAAAAGGTTCATCTTTTCTATTACTTTGGTTATGGATATAACGAGCAAAAAAGTTTTTCCCAACACCACTATCGCCTAAGATTAATACACCACAATCAAAACGGGAAACTCTTTTTCCCAGAGAATAACACATCTGCATTGCTTTACTTTGCAAAGTAATATCATTATATTTTTTACCAATTTGATGATGAACCATAGCATCTTTGTATTTGGCCTGATTTATCATATTTAACTCTAATTTATTTTTTAATGCAAGAATACTGGAAATATCTCGGCTATTCATTACTATCATACGAATTTCACCTATTTCATCAAAGACCGGGGTCGCTGTAACAGTAATGGTTCTACCGGTTTTTGTTTTTTGTTCCATTGTAATAATCTTCTTTTCTTTCATTACAATGGGCAATACGGGCGGAGTGCAGTATTGCTTTTCTTGTAAATATTGATATGACTTTCCGATTAATTCATCAGCTAAAGAGCCATAATGCAAGGTACTTACATTGTTTACATAAATAATTATTCCTGAGCTGTTAAGAACATAGATTTCATCAAAAGAATTATCTAAAATTAATTTTAGAT
>CALFRX010000035.1 GCA_937919295.1 uncultured Peptococcaceae bacterium
GGTTAAAGCCTTCGGATATCGGTTATATCAACGCCCACGGTACGGCCACGGTGCGGGGGGATGCCGCGGAGACCAAAGCCATCCAGCGGGTTTTTGGCGATCTGCCTGTACCGGTCAGCTCCACCAAAGGCGCCACCGGTCATATGATGGCTGCCGGCGGGATCACGGAGCTTATTGCCTGCATCAAGGCGATGGAGACCGGCTTTTTGCCGCCGACGATCCCCTATGAGGAAAAGGATGAAGCGTGCGATCTGAGCATTGTGACTGATGTTGCTGCCGCCGAGGTTAAGATCACCATGTCCAACGCTTTCGGTTTCGGCGGTCAGAATTCCAGCGTAATTTTAGGAAAATATAAATAATCTTAAAACTCAAAAATCCGGCGTAAGCCGGATTTTTTGTCACTCAGTAGAAAATTACGCAAAATAGCGTTCAGAAAGAAGAAGGCCGTTTATACCATTACTAACTTTCTCTTGGAAGATGATTGTATTTGATCAATAACGTGATATAATCTAAAATAATAATAGGGGAGTTTAAAACGTTTACCATCTGAGCAGGGAAAACTTTATCGAGCAAAATAGGTTGGCTATGGGGTTTTGGTGAAAATTTACGGTAAGGATTTATGGTAAACAGAGGAAGTAAGTGTTTGCGTTACCCGTTGGTAAGAGCAGATGTTTTCTGAAATACGAAAACCGCGTTTGTTGATGGCAAACGCGGTTTTACTATTTTTAAAATTTAATTTTCGTGTAACATCACCTTTGGCGGAAAGCGCAAAAAGTGAGCTCATTATTTCTTATAATAATAGCATTTGCCGCAAAGTCTGGGCATGCAGGTATAGGCGTCGTGATTTTCGGGTTCAAACGAATAACAGTCTCCGCCGTCAGTGGGTTTCTTTTCTGTTTTGTAGTAAGCGCATAAAGCTGCTTCTTGCTTACCTTCTTTTGTCTTTTTGCTTTCAGTATTTGCCATTTGAAACACCCTCCTTAAAGAATGATACGATTTGTAGCTAAATCACACTTTGTTAAGAATTCGCCGTTATTCCCCTTTTTCCTTTTTTTGATGCGTCGAAAAAAGGAATTTTTTGTGGAAAATGTTACCGACTCACCTTCAATAAGAGGCTTTTAACACCCGATCAATGATGGTGGCGGCCTGGGCCCGCGTGGCCGGTTCCCGCGGACCGAAACGACCGTCGTTAAACCCTGTAAGGATTCCCAGATTTGTCATGACGGCGATGCTTTCCCTGGCCCACCCCGCGATGGTCTCACTGTCGGAATAGGGCAGCGTTGTTAAGGTTAAGGAAGAGAGGTCACTGTTTTTATAATGCTCGATGTAACGCGCTGTGATTGTGGCGATTTCTTCTCTGGTGATGGAACTGTTCGGCGCAAAAAGCTGATTTCCCACACCGTTGACAAGGTTGTTGTCATAGGCCCCGGCAATCGCTGCCGTATACCATTGGTTGTTTTCTACATCAGCAAAGGAGCCTTGATTGGCGTAGGCGGAAAGATCGGTTCCTGTCGCTCTGGCCAAGAGCACGGTGTATTCCGCCCGGCTGACGGCGTCTTCCGGCGCGTATTTATGGTTGCCCTTGCCTTGGACGATACCCGTGGCGGCGAGGGCATAAACGTAATCAACATACCAGGCGTTGATGGCAACATCGTCGAAATATGTGGTCAGAGTGGAAGCTGACAGTACGGGGTAGCCGTTGTTGACGTTTTGCGTATCCTGGCTAAAATAGCCATTGCCACGGTTGAGCAGGCAAATAAAACCGCTGCTTTTCATCGTGTCTGTGGTTTTGCCGCAAATGGAGGAGGAAGATGTTCCGTTGGTCATGAGGCTTTTGTCATAGAAGCAGTTGCTCACCATGGAATCGCTGACCTTCACGGCGACGCCCCTGGTAACCACGGAACCGCTGGCCGTACCTGTGTTGTAGCAGGAAGAAATCGTCGCTCCCTCTTTGGCGAAAGCGCAAATTCCTCCGGCGTTGTTTGTTCCGGAGGAGATTCCCCCTGTATTGTAGCAGTAAGTGATGGTGCCCCCCGCGGAAATTGCCGCGATA
>CALFRX010000036.1 GCA_937919295.1 uncultured Peptococcaceae bacterium
GATTCGAACCCACGGAACCCGCAAAGGTTCAACGGTTTTCAAGACCGCCTCCTTAAACCACTCGGACACCCCTCCGAGTTGTACTTTAAAGGTACCTAAATACTATAGCAAATCAGGCCAGGATTGTCAAGGAAAATCAATGGGGATAACTTGCATTTTTACCACTGACGTGATATACTTTTAACGATTGAAGATCGGTATGGTTAAGAAATCAGCGGAATCCTTTGTCCAAAGAGAGCCGGCAGCGCTGAAAACCGGCGGCAAAGCTCCGTTTTCCGCTTAACGCTACAGTACCGCGGCCAATCCCCGTGAAAAGATTGTGAAGCGGCCCTTTTTGCAAAAGGGCAAGTAGGGTGGTACCACGGCTAAGGCATTTGTCCTCCGTCCCTGTTTTGCGGGAACGGAGTTTTTTATAAGGAGGGATTTCATGCTGGATTTAAAATTTGTCCGCCAAAACAAAGAGTTGGTAGAAGATTCCCTGCGGCGTCGGAATTTAAACCGCAGCCTTGATTCTTTTATTGAAATCGATGAAAAGCGGCGTGCTGCATTGGGCAAAATGGAGGAAATGAAAGCGAAGAACAACGCTGTTTCCAAAGAAGTCGGTCAGCGTAAAAAAATGGGAGCAGCGACCGATGATCTGATGGCGGAAATGAAGCAGTTGAAAGGTTCCATCAAGGAGGCGGAAGAAGAGGTTCGCGCCCTGGAAGAAGCGTTAAAAAACGAATTGCTTTATATTCCCAATGTTCCTCACGAAAGTGTTCCCACTGGTAAAGACGACCGCGATAATCAGGAGGTTCGTTCTTGGGGAGAACCAAAAACCTTTGATTTTGAACCCCTGCCGCACTGGGAAATCGGAGAGAATCTAAAAATTCTCGATGCGGAACGGGCCGGGAAAGTCACGGGCACCCGTTTTACCTTCTATCGCGGCAAAGGCGCGAAATTAGAACGTGCCATCATCAACTTCTTCCTTGATATTCATACAGGACAACACGGCTATGAAGAGGTATTTCCTCCCTTTATGGCAAATTCCGCCAGCATGACCGGTACCGGCCAACTGCCGAAATTTGCCGAAGATATGTTCCATGTGGAGGGTACCGATTATTATCTGATCCCCACCGCTGAAGTACCCGTTACGAATTTTTATCGCGATGAGATCCTCGATAACGAGATCCTGCCCCAATACTTTACAGCCTACAGCGCCTGTTTCCGGGCGGAGGCCGGTGCCGCTGGCCGCGATACAAGGGGTCTCATCCGTCAGCACCAATTCAATAAAGTTGAGTTGGTAAAGTTTGTTCGCCCCGAAGATTCCTATGCTGAATTGGAAAAACTCACCCTTAACGCCGAACGCGTGCTTCAGCTTCTTGGACTGCCCTATCGTGTTGTGACGCTGTCCAGCGGCGATCTCGGGTTTTCCTCGGCGAAAACCTATGATATCGAAGTGTGGCTGCCCTCCTTCCATTGCTATCGGGAAATTTCTTCCTGCAGCAATTTTGAGGATTTTCAGGCCCGGCGGGCTAACATCCGTTTCCGCCGCGACGCCAAAAGCAAACCGGAATTCGTTCATACTCTGAACGGCTCCGGGGTGGCCATTGGCCGCACCGTCGCCGCTGTTTTGGAAAATTATCAAACAAAAGACGGCAAGGTGAGGATTCCCCAAGTATTGCGGCCCTATATGGGCGGCGCGGAGTACCTCGGCGCGGAGGAGTAAGCGATGGTTTTTTATATCATTCTTCTGACTGTTTTTGTCTGCGGTGTTTTTGGCATGATGTTCAACCGGCGTAAAAAAAAGCGCCTCATGGCCCAGATTACCAAGGAATATAAGGGAAAACACCTGGAAGAAACGTTGAAAAAGGATGAAGACATGATGATGTCGAATTTCTGGTTCATGACTTCTACTTTTATTGCCGGCATCAGCGGAGTTATTTTATTGATCAATCTCATGCGTTAGATTTTATCATCAATTTCTGATCCGGTTAATATAACTGTATTGTAAAATAAGCGAAAAGAAATCAATTCTGAAGCCCTTATAGCTCAGAGGATAGAGCAGCGGTTTCCTAAACCGTGTGTCGGATGTTCGAATCATCTTAGGGGCGCCATAACGAAAAGAGCGTGTCGCAAAACGTGTTTAAAAACTTACGGCGGCACGCGCTTTTTTTTTGAAAAAACAAGTTTTAAAGGTACTCTCATGGGATGTTTCAGCATAGAATGGATTGGTTTTATGATCAATCAGACTTCCATTCAAGTACTTTCGTAAATTGCGGCTTCCTATGGGCGGCAATGCAAAAAGTTTGTGCATTTCTTTTTGGTAGAGACAAAACGATGATAAAAAGAAACGGTTCTCATGTCGTTTGTTTCTCTGTAAACATTGTTGATAAAAAGATATTTTGTCGGTTTTATAGGATAAAGAGGATTGTTTATTATACTATCGATCTTAAATATTACAAATTTTTGTGAGATCATAAAATAGGTATTGACAAAATTCACTAAAGCATGTATTCTAATCAAAGAATTTAACAGTTCATATCAGATTTGAATGTGTTTGAATGGTTTTAAAAATAAAAAAAATTTCATTCTTATTGATGAAATCATAAATCATGCATGGCGTTTTAATAGTGACATCGTTTCATCGAAATCCCCGAATCTCAGAACTGATTCATTTTTTGTTAACGATACGAAAACGATACGTAAATGAGCAGAATATAGAGACAAATGCAATTTTGAAGTAATGATGTGTAGTAAAGAGACGGCCGCATTGAAGGAGTATGCAGGCGCTCTTGCCCTTATGGCATGGGCGCTGTTTGTACCCTAAAAAGCGAAGGGACTTTGGTTAAAACATAGGTGATGATATATATAATATAGTATAAATAGTTTGGTGATGAAGTTACGGATATATAATGATATATATAATATAGTATAAATAGTAACGGCAGAAACGTCCAAAAGAGAAGACACGGGCGTGACTTATATCATAGCCGCCAACCCAAAGTGAACTACCGTGCAGATTCTGAAAAAGAATGTATAAGGACATCCATTGACAGACACGGGAGTTTTCTTATAGATTATGCCA
>CALFRX010000037.1 GCA_937919295.1 uncultured Peptococcaceae bacterium
GGCAATTCCATGATCATGAAAAACGGAGCCAAAAAAGTGAGAAGGCTCTATAACGGTGAAGTCGTAGCCGGATTCGCCGGCGCCGTAGCCGACGCCTTCACACTGTTTGATAAATTTGAAGCCAAACTCAACGAATACCGGGGTAATCTGATGCGCGCTTCGGTGGAACTAGTTAAGGAATGGCGCACCGATAAGATTTTACAGAAATTAGAAGCGCTGATGATCGTGGCCAACGAAGAAAGTATGCTGATCATTTCCGGCAGCGGTGAGGTCATCGAGCCCGACGACGGTATCGTCGCCATTGGCAGCGGCGGCCCCTACGCCTTAGCCGCGGCCAGGGCCTTGCGGAAGCATACGGATCTTTCCGCGGCGCAAATCGCCAAGGAGGCCATGGAGGTGGCGGCAGGGATCTGCGTGTTCACCAACGATCAGATCATTGTGGAAGAACTCGGGGAAAAAGCAGGAGAGTAACGTAAAGATGAAAGAAGAAATGACGCCCAGTCAAATCGTATTTGAACTGGATAAATACATCATCGGCCAAGCCCAAGCCAAAAAGAGCGTGGCCATCGCCTTGAGAAACCGCTTTCGCCGGAAAAATGTCAATGAAGACTTAAGGGACGATATCATTCCGAAGAATATTATTATGATCGGTCCCACCGGCGTCGGTAAAACGGAAATCGCCCGCCGCCTGGCAAAAATGGTCAATGCTCCCTTTGTCAAAGTGGAGGCCACGAAGTTTACGGAAGTGGGTTACGTCGGCCGGGACGTCGACTCCATCATCCGCGATCTTGTGGAAAATGCCGTCGCGATTATTCGGACAGAGCGCATGAGCATCGTGGAAAAACAGGCCAAAAAGAACGCCGAAGCCCGCCTCGTGAATCAGCTGATGATGGAAGGCTACGGTAAAGATCTGGAGAACCCGGAAGAAGCTTTAGGCCAGAATGAAGTCAACGTCCGCCGCAGAAAGTATATCAAACGCCTGCTGAACGCCGGTGATCTTGACCGGGAAACCCTTGAAATTGAAGTGGTGGATACTCCGGGCCCGGTGATGATCGGCGGTATGGACGACATGGGCGTTGATCTTGGCAGTATTTTCGGGAACATGCTCCCCACCAAAATGAAGAAGCGTAAAGTGACCACAAAGGAAGCCTTGCGTATCTTTACCCAGGAAGAAAGTCAAAAACTCATCGATATGGAAGAAGTATCGGCGGAAGCCGTGGAAAAGGCAGAACAGATGGGCATCGTCTTCCTGGATGAAATCGATAAGATCGCGGTTTCCGACCATAAGAACGGCGTCGACGTCAGCCGTGGCGGCGTCCAGCGGGATATCTTACCCCTGGTGGAAGGAGCCACGATCAATACGAAATACGGCCCGGTGCGGACGGACCACGTTCTCTTTATTGCCGCCGGCGCCTTTCACATAGCGAAGCCCTCGGATTTGATGCCGGAATTGCAGGGCCGCTTCCCCATCCGGGTGGAGCTGGACAGTTTGACCGCCGAGGATTATAAGCTGATCCTGCGGGAACCGCAAAACTCCTTAATTAAGCAGTACGCCCAATTGCTGAAAGCCGATGGTGTTTATGTAGAGTTTACCGAAGACGGCATCAACGCCATGGCGGAGATCGCCGACCGTATCAACGAGGAAACAGAGAACATCGGCGCTCGCCGCCTCCATACGATTCTCGAAAAAGTCCTGGAAGATGTTTTGTTTTCGGCGCCGGATCTGCTCCGCGGCACCGTTAC
>CALFRX010000038.1 GCA_937919295.1 uncultured Peptococcaceae bacterium
GGGATGGGGACATCAGCGAGAAATACGCTTATAACGAAGAGAGCACGGAAAAAACCGATGGGGACGGCGTCACGGAAAAAAGCACCAAAAATGAATTGGTGCTCATCGATGGCAACGCCGCGCCGGTGACGGAAGAAAAGATCTATCCTAAGATCACCGGCGTATTGGTGGTGGCGGAAGGCGCAAGCAATGAAAATATCCGTCAGGCGCTGCTTACCGCGGTCTCCGCCTATCTGTCCATAGGCGCCAACCGCATCGAAATCACAGCCATGGAGGAATGACGATGGAACAAAGATACAAGAACTTTCTCCTGTTATTGGCCGCGCTGGCTTGCTTTGCTGTGGGTGCGGCGCTTTTTATTGACGACAACGATATGGTCTATGAGCAGACGGAAAAAACTCAGGAGGAAAAGGATAACAACGGCGGGGATACGGTAAAAGACCAAGGGGAAAACGCGGCAGAAGAGGACGAAGCCGCTGTTTCCGCCAAGATCGGCAGTGACGGGGAAAACTTTTTTGTCAATTACCGGATGCAGCGGGATAAACGCCGGGACAATCAGACGGAACTGTATCAGAATATCCTGAACGACGCTTCCCGGGACGAAGAGGCCAAAGCCGCCGCCCAGACCGCGCTGGAACAGCTTTATCACGTTGCCGCCGTCGAGGATAAAATCGAGGAGATACTGATCGGCCGCCATTACAGCGATGTGATTTTCGTCATGGAGAATACGGTCTCCCTGCTGATCGTAAAGAAAGCAAGTCTCAACGAAGAGGAAAAAACAGCGTTATCCTCCTTTGTTTGTTCTTATGCGGGGATTGCCGCGGACAGCCTGTCCGTTTTTACCGTGGATTAGAGGAGCGGTGTAAACTGCGGCGTTTTACCGCCGTTCATTGGCCGCGCCAATTTTTGAGCAAAACCATTGTTATTTTCATAAAGATTTGATATAATATTTTAGTAATGAGTCTCGTGGCACGGGGCAGGCCGTGGGCAAAGTCTGCGATTTATGTTCTTTGGAGTGTGCGGCGGACCTTCTGTTCTGCGGTGCGCTGCGTACTGAAACATAAGGAAGACATTTTATACATAATGCGGCTGCCTCTGGCCCAAAGCGGTAGGTCATGTTTACAAGTATCATGGAGGAAAACGACATGAGTGATAACAAAGATAATATTGAAGTACAAGCCGAAGAAACCACGACCAGCGTAAAGATCTCCGACGACGTGGTCGCCACCATCGCGGCGATTGCCGCCGGGGAAATCGAAGGCGTTGGCGGTATGTGCGGCAGTCTGGCCGGGGATATCATCGAACGGCTGGGCAAAAAGAACAGCGCCAAAGTCAGAATCAGTATGAATATTTTAGTGGTTTACAACTACCGGATTCAGGAAGTATGCGCCGAAGTGCAGGCCGCGGTGAAGAACGCCGTGGAAGGTATGACCGGCCTCGGCGTCGCCGATGTTTCCATTACCGTACAGGGCATTGTCATGCCCCATCAGGAAACGGAAGAAGCCGAAGAAGATAAAGAGGATAAATAAATTTGAGCAGACAACGGGCAAGAGAAACCGCCTTTCAGATGGTATTTCAGATGGACGTCGGCAAAAATCCCCTGGAAATTGCCGAAAGAACATTGGAAGAGGCGCTAAAAGAAGGCCTCATTGAAGAAAAAGACCGGGAATATATCATAAAACTCGTGACCGGCGTGGCGGCAAAAAAAAGTGAGTTCGATGTGTTTATTTCCGCCCACGCCAAAGGCTGGACGTTAGACCGCATCAATGCCATCGAAAAAAACATCCTTCGGCTTTCCCTTTACGAGATCCACTATATGGATGAGATTCCCTACGAAGTGGCGGTGAACGAAGGCATTGAGTTGGCGAAAAAATACGGGGAAGAGGACGCCTATTCCTTTGTCAACGGTATCCTCGACAATGCCAAACCGCTAAAGAATCAAGGCGAAGGAGAAAAGGGAAAATGATCTTAGCCTTCGATACCAGTTGTTATACGACGTCCGTGGCGCTGATGGCCAATGACGGGCAATTATTGAGTGATCAAAGGAGAGTTTTGGCTGTACCCGCCAAACAGCGCGGGTTGTTGCAGTCCGAAGCTCTCTTTCAACATATACAGAACCTTCCTGCCCTTTTAGAGACTTTGGCGGGATCTTTTGCAATTAGTGAAATTGAGGCCATTGGCTGCAGCGTGAAACCGCGGCCGGTCGAAAAATCCTATATGCCGGTATTTTTGGGCGGGGAAACCGTTGGCCGTTCCCTGGCGGCGGCGCTCCACTGTCCTTTTCTGCCAGGAACACACCAGGAAGGCCACATGATGGCAGGTTGGTATTCCTTAATGATGCTTGAGCAAATTCCCGACCGCTTTCTGCTTTGTCACTTTTCCGGCGGGACTTCCGAAATCCTGCTGGCGGAGAAAGAGGAGACCGGTGATTTCTCCCTGACCCGGAAGGCTTTTGGCAACGATCTTCACGCCGGGCAGTTTGTCGATCGCATCGGCGTATTACTCAATTTACCGTTTCCCTGCGGCGCGGCGCTGGAAACTTTGGCTATGGGACATAAAGGGGACATCCCCCATGTTAAAATTTGGGTAAAGAACGGGGAGTTCTCCTTTTCCGGACAGGAAACCGCTGTGCGCCGCCTGGCAGAAGAGGGAACCGACGCGGCGACGGTGGCCAGAACCGTGGAGCATACCATTGCGAAAACCTTAGTGAAAGTATTTCAGCAGCTCTTTGCCGCTACCCAGGTCTCGACAGCGCTATTTGTCGGTGGCGTGATGTGCAACGCGTATATCAAAGCGTATTTACGTGAACATTTCAGCCGCGAAACCCTTTATTTTGCCGATCCCCGTTATGCCTCGGACAATGCCGTGGGTATTGCGGCACTTACCTTAAAACGTTTGGGAGGGATATGATATGGCAACCCCGCGGGCTGTAACCGTCAGCCAGCTGAACAATTACATCAAACGCCGTTTTGAAATGGACGATAAACTCCAGCACATATTGGTGGAAGGGGAGATTTCCAACTTCAAAGCCCATTCTTCGGGCCATCTCTATTTTGGCCTCAAAGATGAAAACGCTTTTATTCGCTGCGTCATGTTTCGCGGCAGCGTGGCGAAGCTGAAATTCCGTCCCGAAAACGGCCAGCGGGTGGTGATCCGCGGCCACGTTGCCGTCTATGAGCGGGACGGCCAATTTCAGCTTTACGCCGAAGCCATGGAAGCCGCCGGTATCGGCGATCTTTACTTGGCCTTTGAGCAGATGAAGGAAAAACTGAATCAGGAGGGACTTTTTAACGAAGCCCGCAAAAAGCCCTTGCCGGAACTGGCGCTGCGCATCGGCGTGGTCACTTCCCCCACAGGAGCGGTTTGGCACGATATTCAAAATGTCGCCACCGCCCGCTTCCCTTCGGTGAGCCTTTTTCTCTACCCTGCGGCAGTGCAGGGGGAAGCGGCGGCAGGGGAAATTGTCGCCGGGATCGACTTCTTTAACCGCAGTGCCATGGTGGATCTGCTGATCGTGGGCCGGGGCGGCGGTTCCATTGAGGATCTTTGGGCTTTCAATACGGAGCCGGTGGCCCGGGCGATCTACGCTTCGCAATTGCCGGTGATCTCCGCCGTCGGTCATGAAACCGACTACACCATTGCCGATCTTGTGGCGGATAAGCGGGCGGCGACGCCGTCCCAGGCCGCGGAAATGGCGGTGCCTTCCCTCACTGATATGGAAGCCCGTTTCGCTTTGATGGAAAGCGCGATGAAACAGCGGCTCAATATGGCCCTGAAAACAAAACGGGAGAAACTGAAAAAAATCGGCGAGAGTTACGTTTTCACCAGAAAAGAACGGCTTTTTCGCAGCCAGACCCAAACCATCGACCTTTTCTCCCAGCGCCTCGATAAGACCTTTTTTGAAAATTACGAAAAATTAAAAAATAATTACCTGCTGCTGAAAGAAAAACTTTCGGTATTAAGTCCCCTGAACACGCTATCGAGGGGCTACAGTATCTGTATGAAAGATCAAAAACCGCTGCGCTCCTATGTGGAAGCGGCGGCAGGCGACCGTGTTGAAGTCTGCCTCAACAGTGGTGTCTTAAACTGTACGGTGAACGAAGCAAAGGAGGATTCCTATCATGGCAAATAAGAAAAAAGAATTGAATTTTGAGGAAGCCATCAAAGAATTGGAACAGACGGTAAAGGGTATGGAAAGTGGTGATCTCGGCCTCGACGAGCTCCTTAGCGATTTTGAAAAGGGCATCGGTTTGCTGCGTCTTTGTGAAAAGAAGTTAGCGGAGGCCGAAGGCCGCATCGAAGTGCTGACCAAAGCGGAAACCGTGACTGCCCCGACCCTTAGGGACGTCGCTGAGGAGGATAGCTCCCTGCCGGAGGCGCCTCCTTATGACGAACCGAAACTGCCCTTTTAAGAAAAGCTGAGGTAACGATGGCCGACGTAAAAGAAATTTTAGCAAACAAACGCATATTGCTGGAGGCTTACCTTACCGATTTGGCTCGGGGAAAAGGCACCCTGCTCCAGGAGGCGATGAGCTATACGTTAAGCAACGGCGGCAAGCGCCTGCGCCCCTCTTTGTTTCTGCTCACCGCCGATCTCTACGCCAAAGACAGCGAAAATCTGCTGCCCTTTGCCGCGGGCCTTGAGATGATCCATACTTATTCTTTGATCCATGACGATCTGCCGGCCATGGATAACGACGATTATCGGCGGGGGAAGCCGTCGAATCATAAAGTCTACGGCGAAGGTCAGGCAATTTTAGCGGGAGACGCCTTGCTCAGCGAAGCCTTTTATCTGATGGCCTCGCTGAAAGCGACGGAGCCTGCCGAAAGGGTGCTTGCCGCTCTGAGCTACGCCGCGGATTATGCCGGTCTCGGCGGCATGGTCTACGGTCAGAGCCTCGATCTTTTGGGAGCGGACAAAGCGCAAACCGCGGAAGCCTTGAAAAAAATCCATTATTATAAGACCGGCGCCTTGCTTAGCCTGTCTTTTGTCTGCGGCGCGATTTTAGGCGGCGCACCCCAAAGGGACGTAGATGCTCTTGACCGTTTTGGCCGTTCTCTTGGTTTGGCCTTTCAGATCGCCGATGATATTTTGGATCACGAAGGAACCTTCGCGGAATTGGGGAAACCCATCGGCTCCGACGAAGCCAATGACAAAACGACTTACATCTCTCTCCTTGGTTTAGCGGGAGCGCAGAAAGCGGGGAAACAGGCCATTGCCGAAGCCAATGGGGAGATCGCCTCATTATCGGTGGATAGCGTGGTTTTAAGAGATTTGGGTCAAGTGATATTAAATCGCAAAAAATAGAAAATTTTTCCGATTTTTAAAATATTTGGCGGATGACTTGCAAAGAATGAATAAAAACTGTATAATAATATAGAAAACAGGTGATGCGGTATCCTAGTCGGCAAAACTTTGTTTAAAGGCGGGGCTAAAAATCCGTCAAGGGCATATCGATGAAGTTTCTGGTGTTGGCTTCTTACGCCCAGTTTGGGGCTGATGCTGGAAGTTAAGAAAGAGGGGGGAATCCTCAATGGCATGAGGGCTGACCCTGCTTTCGTGGAGACCCATGACTGTGGGGAACTTTTTTGGTCAAAAAGGGAACTACGGCTTGGGAGAAGAACCTGTATTCGGGTGAACTGGGTACAGTGTAGCCTGGCTTGCGTGGTTAAGGTGGAGAATTAAACAATAAGACGCCGAGATGGAAAGGGACCAAATTTCTGTCACGGTATCAAAACCGGTACTGCAAAAGAGCATAGAATAAAGTGGCGCTGCTGAGGAAAACTCCTAGGCCGTTTATTTATAAGATTCGACGGGGATTAAAGTGCGGACTAAGTGGCAATCCGGTACCTTATGGATTTTCAAGTAAAGGGAAACCGCCTTTTCGGCGACGAAAAGGTTTGAAAATGGGAAAGCCTTCCGGACCAAAGCCGCAGCGTTTACCCGCTGGGTTGTCACCTGTTTTAACATCTTTCTTTGATGCGGAGTTTGTTTTGAAAAACAGAAAAAACGAACGGAAAAGTAAAGGTACATTGAGACACATCCTCATTGTGTTTTCAGGTACCTTTTTTTGTGGCACGCTGGTCAGCGCTGCCACCAACGTCGCGGCGGCAAATCTGAAACCGATCTTTCTCGTCTTTCTCCTGCTGTTAACGGTCATCGCCGTCGGCGTGATTTTTGATGTCATCGGCGTTGCCACGGTGGGGGCGAACATCGCTCCCTGCAATGCCCGGGCCGCGCGTAAAGCTCCCGGCGCCGCCGTAACATTGAAATTATTAAAAAAAGCCAATGTCGTGGCGAATTTCTGCTGCGATGTTGTCGGCGATATTTGCGGTATTATATCAGGGGCCCTGGGCGCCACTTTGGTGGTGATCATCGGTGATACGATCCTTGATACCGTACTCATTTCGGCGCTGATGGCCGGGCTGGTTTCGGCCCTGACTGTAGGCGGTAAAGCCACCATGAAGGGGGTCGCCATCCGTCATGCCGACCGGATTATGGAAATAGTGGGTATCATCCTTGATTATAAAAACTGGAACAAGCTGTTTTCTGTGAAAAGGAAAACAGGGGGAGATTGATATGACATATTTGGAGCGCATGAACGGTCCTGACGATATAAAAGAATTAAACGATGACGAAGTGTTACTGCTGGCAGAAGAAGTCCGCGGATTCATGGTGGAACAGGTGGCGAAAACCGGCGGTCATCTCGCGCCCAGTCTCGGCGTGGTGGAATTGGTGATCGCCATGTGCCGTGTCTTCGACTTTGCCAAAGACCGGGTGGTTTTTGATGTGGGTCATCAAAGTTATGCTTATAAGATTCTGACCGGACGCAAAGAGGCTTTTGCCACATTGCGCCAGTGGGGTGGTATCAGCGGTTTTCCCAAAAGCGAGGAAAGTTCTTACGATGCTTTTGATACGGGACACAGCAGCACGTCTGTTTCCGCGGCCCTCGGTCTTGCCGTGGCCCGGGACTTAAAAGGCGAAGACTATCGGGTGATCTCCGTCATCGGCGACGGCGCTTTGACCGGCGGCATGGCCTACGAAGCCATGAACAACGCCGGTAGCAGGGAAGAGGATCTGATCGTGATTTTAAACGATAATCAGATGTCCATTTCCAGAAATGTCGGCGCCATGGCTAACTACCTGGCCAGGGTCAGAACA
>CALFRX010000039.1 GCA_937919295.1 uncultured Peptococcaceae bacterium
AAAACCGGTTTTTTATATTTACCGCGAGATCATGAACGGTAAAACTCAAACGGGGATTGTCGCCGCTTTTGCTACGGAAGACTATGAAAACAATACCATTTTAAAACATGAATTGACGCGGAAAGAGAAAGAAACGGATCGGATTCGGCATTTCGACGCTTGCGATTGCCAGACAGAGCCTGTTTTTCTGACTTACCGTCACCAAGACGATATCGACCAACTGGTGACCGCCTGGATCGCGACTCACGATCGTGTTTACGATTTTGTTTCCGATGACAAGGTCGCCCATATGCTCTGGCTTATTGACGATGAAACAATGATCGAATCTCTTAAGGAAGCCTTCGGGAAGATCGATAAAGCCTATATTGCCGACGGCCATCACCGCACGGCCTCTGCCGTGGCCGTGGGAAAAATGAGAAAAGGGCAGGGTACGCCGAAGGGGAAAGACAGTCCGGCCCAGCATTTTATGGCGGTTATTTTCCCTGATCAAGATCTTGTGATCATGGAGTATAACCGTGTTGTGGAAGTAGGCGCTGATTTTGACGCGTCTGCTTTCTTGAAAGAGCTAGCGGCAAAGTTCAGCGTGGAAAAGATGGACGGCGACTTTTTACCGGCAAAAAAGCATGAATTTGGCGTGTATATCGGCGGTTCTTGGTACCGTCTCATCGCCAAACCGGAGCTTTATCACAATGAAGACATCGCGGAAAATCTCGACGCTGCGATTTTACAAAAAAATGTCCTCCGGCCGCTGCTTGCTGTGGGAGATCCCCGTACTGATCAGAAAATTGATTTTATCGGGGGCATCCGCGGCAACCAAGAGATCGTCCGCCGGTGTGAGGAGGGTAAAAGCATCGGTTTTAATCTTTATCCGGTGGAAATCGCTGATTTGATGTCCATTGCCGACCACGGCAAGATCATGCCACCGAAGAGCACCTGGTTTGAACCGAAGCTGAGAAGCGGGTTATTCCTGCACAGTCTTGAGGAAGATACGGAGAGTAAGGAGAAATAAGGTGGCTAAAGAAAAAGAACATTTACACTCGGATTTTTATATTCGGCGGTTTCATTCGATTCTGGGGATCATCCCCATCGGCATATTTCTTTGCCTGCATCTGACATTGAACAGCGCGGCGATTATTGGGCCGGAGGCTTGGGCGTCGGTGATTAACGGGATGCGCTCCATGCCGTTTATCATTTTGGCGGAGATCACCCTCATCGCGCTGCCGATCCTGTTTCATGCGATATACGGCACTTATGTGGTCTACGTTTCGGACATGCATTTTCTGCAATACCAATACCTTAACAACTGGATGTATATCTTGCAACGCGTCACGGCGATCATCACCTTGATTTTTGTTATTTATCACGTTATTTTTGTGCGTATCATAACGGAAACGACCATGGACGTCATGGCGGCCATGGCCAATGTGTTACAAACGCCCCTCGGCTTTGTTCTTGAATTGATCGGTGTTTGGAGCGCGATTTACCATTTCAGCAATGGTCTCTTTACCTTTCTTATTACCTGGGGCGTTCTCCACGGAGAGCGCATCCAGAAGTTATTTTCCTTTTTAACGATGATGCTTTGCGCGGCCCTCTGCTTGCTGTCGCTGATCATCTTGATCCGAATTGCAATGATGCCGATTTAAAGGAGGCTATATTTGATGAATCCGAAAGCGGTTGTGGTCGGTGGCGGCCTCGCAGGTTTGATGAGTACCATCAAGTTGGTGGAAAGAGGGATCGCCGTTGATTTGATTTCCCTCGTTCCCGTGAAACGTTCCCATTCCGTTTGCGCCCAGGGCGGCATCAACGCCGCGCTGAACACGAAAGGCGAGGGGGACTCGGTTGACCAGCATTTTTACGATACGATCTACGGCGGCGATTTTCTTGCCAGTCAGCCCCCGGTGCGGGGTATGGTGGATGCGGCGCCGGAGTTGATTTATACTTTTGACCGCATGGGCGCGAATTTTACCCGTACCGAGGAAGGCCTTCTTGATTTGCGGCTCTTCGGCGGCGTAAAAAAACGGCGCACTGTATTTGCCGGCGCCACCACCGGTCAGCAACTGGAGTATACCCTTGACGAGCAGGTGCGCCGTCACGAAGATAGCGGTAAAGTTACAAAATATGAGGGATGGGAATTTTTGAAGGCCGTCATTGACGGTGAGGGCGTCTGCCGGGGTTGCATTGCCCAAAACCTCGCTACCATGGAAATCCGCGTGTTCCGCGCCGATGTCGTGATCATCGCCACCGGCGGCGCTGGAGTGATCTATGGGAAGAGTACCAATTCCTCGATCAATACGGGCAGCGCCGCTTCCATCGTCTATCAGCAAGGCGCCGCTTACGCTAACGCCGAATTCATTCAGATTCACCCCACCGCGATGCTGGGTGACGATAAAACCCGTCTGATGTCGGAATCCGCCCGTGGGGAAGGGGGCCGCGTTTGGACGTATAAAGATGGCAAGCCCTGGTATTTCTTAGAAGAGATGTACCCCGGTTACGGCAATCTTGTGCCCAGGGATATCGCCTCCCGGGCGATCCATAAGGTTTGTGTCGAGATGGGTCTCGGCATTGACGGTAAAAACCAGGTTTACCTTGACCTTTCTCATTTGGACAAAGATTTTTTGGAGCGCCGTCTCGGCGGCATCATTGAAATTTACGAAAAATTCCACGGCGACGACCCCAAAAAGGTACCGATGAAGATCTATCCCGGTATCCATTATTTCATGGGCGGCGTTCATGTAAATTGGCATCATATGACCAGTATACCTGGATTATTCGCCGCTGGTGAATGTGACTATATGTACCACGGCGCCAATCGCTTAGGGGCCAACTCTCTGCTCTCCGCGGCATACAGCGGTACGGTCTGCGGTCCCGCCGCCGCCGATTACATTGCCGGTTTGGGGAAACTCGCCGCCGAAGAGGACGGTTCGCTTTACGAAACCTACCGGCAAAAGGAAGTCGCTTACGATGATTACGTACGCAAGCTAAACGGGGACGAAAACCCCTTTGTACTCCATCAGGAAATGGGTGAGCTGATGACCAGAAATGTCGGCATTGTGCGCTACAACAAGGACCTTACCGCCGCCGATGGGGAACTCCAGAGATTTATGGAACGCTGGCACCGTTTGGCCATGGTGGACAGTAACGTTTATTCCAATCAGACCGTGATGTTTGTGAAACAATTAAAGAATATGATGGAACTGGCCCGGGTGATCACCATTTCCGCACTGAACAGGGATGAAAGCCGCGGCGCCCATTATAAACCGGAGTTTCCGGAAAGAAACGACAAGGATTACTTAAAAACGACAAAGGCTTTTTATACCGCAGACGGGCCGCGGTTTGAATGGGAGGAAGTGAATACTTCCCTGCTTGAACCAGTGAAGCGTACCTACGGAGGCAGCAAATGAGGAATGAAGAAAAATACATTACATTCAAAATTAAACGCCGGGACAAACCGGAGAGCACGCCTTATTGGGAAGAATTTCGGATTCCTTATAAACCGAATATGAACGTGGTTTCTTCCTTGATGGAAATCAGGAAAAACCCTGTAAACGCCAGTGGTCACAAGGTAAATCCCGTGGTTTTCGAATGCAACTGCTATGAGGAAGTTTGCGGCGCCTGTACGATGATCATCAACGGCACACCGCGCCAGGCCTGCTCCGCCTTGATCGATGAAATCATTGGAAAACACGGGATGGAGCGCCCTATCACCTTACAACCGTTAACAAAATTTCCCGTAATCCGCGATTTAATGGTTGACCGACAAATCATGTTCGATTATTTGAAGAAAGTCAAGGCCTGGATCCCGGTGGACGGCAGTTTCGGTCTCGGCCGGGGGCCTCGCTACGATGAACGCAAACGAAGCGCCGCATACCAAATATCCCGTTGCATGACTTGCGGCTGCTGTGCGGAAGCATGTCCCAGTTTTAATGAACGCAGCGATTTCATGGGTCCTCACGTTTTTTCTCAGGTAAAGATGTTCAATATGCACCCATTGGGGTTGATGCAAAAAGAGGATCGCTTAAAGGCGATCATGAGTCACGGCGGCATTCAGGATTGCGGCAACGCGCAAAATTGTGTGAGAGTCTGCCCCAAAAGCATTCCGTTGACCAGATCCATTGCCGAATTGAACTTAGACGTCAATCTCTTGGCCATCAAACGCATCTTTAAGTGGTAGTTTCATGATGAGAAAATAACGAAGCCGTAGGAAGGCCAGAAATCGGATAAAATAAAGTGCCGAAGGTATTCCTATGGCTTAGTTTTTTAGTCACATTTAAAATATTGGCATGAAAGGGATTCGGTGCCAAATCAAAGGAATTCTCAGTGGTCAATGAAAAATTAGAAATATTTTTAACAGGAAGCTCATTAAAGTGGTTGGCGATTTCAGCGATGTTCTTTAACCATTTTGGTGACACGGTACTGAAAGGTATCATCATAAGTGCTCCGTATTTTTTTGAGGTTGTTGTATGTTAATATAAGAAAGAGATGTTTACTCTATCTTTTACTTAACATAATACCTATTATAAGAAGTTGTAGCTGTTTCAAAGGAAACCCTCTTTCTTATAACCTTTTGGATGTGCGTTAATATTCTTGTAATCTTTCTGTGACTATAGTATAATAAAAAAAAATTGGAGAGGTTTTGTTATGGCTGCGCCCAGAGAACCGAGGAGTTCAAAGTACCCGGATTTAACGGTACGTCAGGAACTTGTCTATGATTTTATTATAGCGTATTGCAAGGATCATCCGTATCCGCCGACGGTGAGAGAAATTCAACGTTGTCTCAAAGTCAAGTCGACCTCCACCGTGCATTATGCCTTAAACGGCTTGGCCGTTGCCGGTTATATCGTAAGAAACGGCGGCAAGATGCGTACCATCGAAATCATAGATAGGGATCGCTTTGCCCAGGACGTTCTTATGGCTCCGATCATCGGCAGCATTGCCGCAGGTGAGCCCATTCTTGCCGAAGAGAATATTCGGGATTATTATCCCCTGCCCTCTTCCTTCTCTGCTTCCTCTAACAGCATTTTTATTCTTGATGTCAAAGGGGAAAGCATGATCAACGCGGGTATCTTAAACGGCGACTTTGTTATTGTGGAACAGCGTGATACGGCGGAAAACGGCGAAATTGTCGCCGCCTTGCTTGATGACTCCGCCACCGTGAAGCGGTTTTTTAGAGAAGATGACCATATCCGCTTGCAGCCGGAAAACGATGCTATGGAGCCGATCATTGTGAAAGAGGATATTCGCATCTTAGGCAAAATCATCGGCCTGATCCGCACCGTTATGTAAGTTGAAATATAGTTTCATACGGTCAAAAATAACAGCCGGTTTCTGATGAAACCGGCTCAGACTGTAGACAAAATGCGCGTTAGCGGATTTTGGGCTACAGGATG
>CALFRX010000040.1 GCA_937919295.1 uncultured Peptococcaceae bacterium
GGGTGGTACCGCCACTTTAATCGGCGACCCGCCAAATATCATGATCGGCACCGCCGCGAATTTATCCTTCATCGACTTTATTCTTTACGACACCCCTGTTATTATCGTCGTCATGGTGGCCATGGTGATCTTCTTCCGCTTCGTTTACAAGAAAAAGCTCTCTGCCTCCGCCGACGCCCAAAGTGACGTGCTTGGACTTGATGAAAAAAACTTCATTAAAGATGTAAAACTATTTAAAAAGAGCGTGATCATGATCGTTCTCGTGGTGGCCGCTTTTATCTGCCATAGTTTTCTCGGTGTTGAATCCTGCGAAGTGGCTCTGGCCGCCGGGATTATCATGGTCATCATCGGCAGAACCAATGTTGAAGAAGCCATCCACAATGTAGAATGGCCCACTCTGCTCTTCTTTATCGGTCTTTTCGTCGTCGTCGGCGCCTTGGACAAAACAGGTGTGATCGCCATGATGGCCAACGGCATCATTAGCATTACCGGCGGTAACGTGATCTTGACGATGCTGGTCATCCTTTGGGTTTCCGCCCTGCTTTCGGCAATTCTGGATAACATTCCCTTTGTCGCCACGATGATTCCCCTGATTATAACCATGGAAGCCAGCGGCATTGACGCCGCTCCCCTTTGGTGGGCCCTTTCTCTCGGCGCCTGTCTCGGCGGTAACGGTACTTTAATCGGCGCTTCCGCCAATGTTGTACTCTCCGGGATCAGCGGCAAACACGGTTATCCCATCACTTTCGTCAGCTTTCTTAAAATTGGCATGCCGATGATGCTGATTTCCGTGGTCATTGCCACCGGTTATCTGTTGCTGCGTTTTGCCCTCTAATAAAAACAGAATAAAGGTATCTTACAGGCACTTTACGCTGATATCTGTTTCACGTATTGCTTTCATTACCTTAAAATGGTAGAATGAAAGGACTAACGAAAAGAAGTATGGAGTAATACGATGGAAACAAGTCAGCTTTTCGCCATTGCCGTATTTGTATTGGTTATGGCCGTAATCATCAGTGAAAAAATACACAGAGCCGCAATAGCCCTGGCCGGCGGCATCATACTGATCCTCTCTGGCGTCATCTCCTTTGACGAAAGCATAGAAGCCATTGATTTCGGTACCTTAGGCGTATTATTGGGCATGATGCTCTTTGTCGCCGTGGTGAAAGAATCCGGTCTCTTTGAATACATGGCGATCAAAGCTGCCAAAATAGCCAAAGGCGACCCCTGGCACATCATGATCGCTTTTATGGTGATTACGGCGGTCTTATCCGCGTTCCTGGACAATGTCACAACGGTTCTTCTCATCGGACCCATGACCATCACCATCTGCCAAATGCTCAAGGTAAACCCGGTTCCCTTTTTAATCACGGAGATTCTTGCTTCCAACATCGGCGGTACCGCCACCTTAATCGGCGACCCACCCAACATCATGATTGGCAGCGCCGCGCATTTGTCCTTCCTTGATTTTTTGTCGATGGACGCTCCGGTCGTCATCGTCATCATGGCTGTCACGATTTTCTGTTTCCGTTTTATCTACGGCAAAAAACTTAACGTAACCGAAGAGGCCAAAGCGGAAATTCTAACCCTTGACGAAAAGAAAGCCATCAAAGACAAAAAGCTCTTCAAAAAAAGCCTCATCATGATTCTCTTCGTCGTCCTCGGCTTTATGCTCCATGGTGTCATCGGCGTGGAATCTTCCGAAGTCGCTTTAGCCGCCGGAATTATCATGATCATCATCGGCGGCACCAATGTGGAAACAGCCATCCATCATGTAGAATGGCCAACGCTGCTCTTTTTCATCGGACTTTTCGTCGTCGTCGGCGCCTTGGAAGTCACAGGTGTGATTACGATGCTGGCCAACGTGATCATCGGAGCCACCGCAGGCAAATTGATCCTGACCATGCTGGTGATCCTTTGGATCTCGGCGCTCCTGTCCGCAATTTTAGATAACATTCCCTTTGTCGCCACGATGATTCCCTTGGTTCTGACGATGGAAGCCAGCGGCATTGACGTGACTCCCCTTTGGTGGGCCATTTCCCTTGGCGCCTGCCTCGGCGGTAACGGCACCCTGATCGGCGCATCCGCCAATGTCGTGCTTTCCGGCATCAGCAATCGGCAGGGATATCCCATCACTTTTATTGCTTTTCTTAAAATCGGGATACCAATGATGCTCCTTTCCATCATCATCTCCTCCTGCTACCTATTGCTGCGTTTCGCAGTCTAATATAAAAACTGAAAGAAGGAATTGCCATGTATGAAAGTATGATCGATGGCGAAATCATCGAAATGACCAGCAGACAACTGGGCGCCAGCAAAGTGGAAGAACTCACGGGATCCCTTTATTACATTGAATTTCCGGTCAACCATTGCTGCACCCTCTCTTATACATTCAACGTCAACAACAAAAATCAATATCACCTACAGCGCATCGAGCCTTATCCCTTTGCCCATGATCCCATCAAGGGAGAGGA
This sequence comes from uncultured Peptococcaceae bacterium, assembly GCA_937919295.1. Taxonomy (GTDB): domain Bacteria; phylum Bacillota; class Dehalobacteriia; order UBA7702; family UBA7702; genus UBA7702. The sequence continues at coordinate 2,475 of CALFRX010000040.1, forward strand.
AGATGTTATCGCTTTCATCAAAAAAGATCTGGCCCGTTTTCGCAACGCCGCCAAAAGCAGCAACTTCGATAATTTCGTCAATGCCGTCAATACGCTGATCTCCATTGGCGAACAGATGGACGACCTGTTTCTTAATTTCAATGTCGATAAAAAGGCCCTTTCCGAGATTGCCCTTCATCTTAGCCAGATTGAGGAGCATATCGCCGAAGTGAAACAATGTTCCGTTGAACTTGAGGTTCCCTGCACAGAAGAATAATTTTTCACAATCTTATATCAAAGAGGGTATCTAAAAGTCATGAGATGACTTTTAGATACCCTCTTTTTTTCCCGATTAAAAAATACCAATGTGGAAATTCTCCCTGAAAAGCAAACGAACCATAGTTTCAGCATAGGAGATCGAGAGGATCCGGTTTTCACGGGAAGTCTGTGGGTTCTATATGCCGCTTACTCGGCACAAAAGATTCTTACCGCTTCTTCCAGCTCAACATCGTCTCCGTTTGCAATACGCATCGCATTTTCTGCGGTCATTGGAATCCTAATCGAGGGGCTGACCCCGCCGCTGCCGTTACGGCTGTCTATCTGAATATTTTGATCCTTATCAAGGGATTGCCGAATCCAAAGGAATTTGCTCCGCCAAGTCCACCCTCAAATGGCGCAGGAGCATGCGCACATCGAGAAACCTAACGATATGCTTATCGTGTAGTACCTTGAAAAAGTATTGTTTACAAGTCGACGGGAATTAGCAGCCACTAACCGCTTTGTATGAGGGGGCGTTTTTAAAGGAATCAAGGGGGTGCCGCCGCCCTAACCCCAAGCAGAAACGGCACAGCGGGTATTTCTACCGGCTATGCCGCGTTTTTTCAAAGGAAATGATTTCCTTAGATGAACCGCCCTTCGGCGGTGGATTCCATCAAATATATTTTTTATTCTTTTGCTTCATCGTCCGCAGCCGAAGCGCTTTCGTCTGTACAGCAACCGCAGGAATCCGCGTCTTCCTCGGCGTCTTCCTCGGCGTCTTCCTCTACGCTTCTTTCAATGGTGGCTTCGTCGTCATCGTAGCGGATGGTATATTCCACCACAACGTCCTCTTCATCGCCGCCCTTGATTTTTTCCTTGACTTTGCCGACAATGCCACAGCACGGTGCCGCCTTCACTTTCTCCGCTACTTTTGCAGAGGTTTCTTTGACGCCGCTGATGGCGAAGTCTTTCTTATCTTTGATGTCCTGCCTCGTTTCCGCGCCGGATTGAGGAACGGTCAAGACGGTTACCGCCGCGCCGACAACAACACCGACGGCCAAACCGATGGCAATGCCACCAAGCATCATCATGTTTTCTCTCATTTCTGCCTCTTTTTTACTGATGACAGGAACCTGTTCCTGGATCAATTTCTTGGCGGCAGGACTGAAGGAGTATTTGCTAAATCTCACTTACAGCACCTCCTTTCCTTTGATTGGATTTATTATATGATAATTGGCTTTGTTTGTCAAATGGAGACAAAGTCAAAAATCCTGCGCCAGCGGGGGTTTTGCTCTGCGCAGGATTTTATAATCGCAATTAGTCTTTCTTAACGGTGGTTTTGATAAAGGGCATCATGGAACGGAGCTGTTTGCCGACAATTTCCACCTGATGTTCTTCGCCGAGACGTTCCAATGCGTTAAAGCGGGGACGGCCGGCTAGATTTTCCTTGATCCATTCGGAGGCAAAGGTGCCTTCCTGGATGTTCTTCAGGTTTTGTTTCATAGCTTTTTTCGTTTCTTCCGTGACAACGGTGGGGCCCACATGGAGGTCGCCCCATTCCGCCGTATCACTGACGGAATAACGCATGGTGGAAAGGCCGCCTTCATAGATCAGATCGATGATCAGCTTCAGTTCATGGACACATTCGAAATAGGCGATTTCCGGCTGATAACCGGCTTCCACCAGGGTTTCGAAACCGGCGATCAAAAGATGGCTCAAGCCGCCGCAAAGGACGTTTTGCTCGCCGAAGAGGTCGGTTTCGGTTTCTTCCCGGAAGGTCGTTTCAATGACCCCGGCTCTCGTGCCGCCGATCCCTTTGGCCCAGGCCAAGGCAATGTCTTTGGCTTTCCCGGAATAGTCCTGCTCCACGGCAATGAGATCGGGAACACCGCTGCCTTCCGTATAAGTACGGCGGACAAGATGCCCGGGGCCTTTGGGAGCGATCATGATCACATCAACGTCTTTGGGAGGAACGATTTGACCGAAATGGATATTGAAACCGTGGGAAAAGACGAGAACTTTACCTTCGCTCATTTCCGCTTTGACGGTATCTCTATAAATTTTCGCTTGCAATTCATCGGGGGCGACGATTTGAATGATGTCGGCCTTTTTGACCAATTCTTCCGTGGTCATAATGGTCATGCCGTCGGCTTCCGCTTTTTTCCAGTTGGCGCTGCCGGGAAGGTCGGCTACAATCACATCAAGTCCGCTGTCTTTCAAGTTCTGGGACTGGGCATGTCCTTGAGAACCATATCCGATCACACCGATTTTTCTGCCTTTTAAAAAGGATAAGTCGGCATCACTATCGTAATACATTTTTGCCATGTTTCATTCCTCCTATCGATTTCAAGTTAATATCGTTTATCTATTTAAGCAATAATTGTAGCACCATTACATGGAAAAAGCAATAACTTTATTTAGCAATGCTCCGAAAATATGCGCGGCTCACTTCAAATAAGGTAAATAGGGATTAAGATTGGCGCTGCTGAGATAGAGGTCGTAATATTCCTCCAGGGTGGTCACTTTTAGCTGTTTCATCTCCGTGGCGACATCCACGCCGACATAGCGGAAATGCCACGGCTCGTAGATGATGCCGGTAACGGTCTGTTTCTCAGCGGGATAGCGCAGGATATAGCCGTATTCGTGGCAATGGGCGGCGATCCACTTGCCCTGGACGGTGCTGCCAAAGGATTGGAGCAGGGTACCGTTGGTGGTGACATCCATCGCGAGGCCCAGCTGATGTTCGCTGGTGCCGGGAACCGCCGAAATGGTGCCGGCTTTATAGGTGTTGCCCCCCTGTTTGGATATTTGATTCTGATAAAGGTATTGCTGAGTTGCATAGGAACGGTAGCCGCTCTGGGTATAGAGAGGATAGCCGGGATAGGCCTTTTTGAAATCGGCGATCATCCGGTTCATTGCCGCCGCCGCGGCGGACCGCATGGACTGGTTCCCCTTCCCCGGATAAACGTAACTCACCGCCGTAAGATCGTTAGGCACGTAAGACGCAGCGTTTACGATGGGATAAGAACGGTTGACCAATTGGGCGTAACCACTATTGGGATCGCCGGATTTCTTTTTGAAGGTCACCGAAATGGTATGATTTGCTCCGTTTATCGCCACCGACTGCCGTACCGCGTACCCCAGGGAAATGCCGTCCACTTTAACCTCATTGACCATATAGCCGCTATCCGGGAGAAAACGGTAGGTGACAGACGCGCCGTCCACGAGGGTGGCCGTTCCCGCCGGGGAGATCTTACCGTGATCCCCCGCCGTGGCTGTGATCTGACAGGTATTTCCCGCCAAATAACCGTCGAAGCGCTGCAAAACCGTGGCGATTTGGGCCCTCGTTGAGGAATCCAGGGGCAGCAAATAGCCGTCGCTGCCGTTGATCAAACCGCAAGAAGTGCAGAAAATAACGGCTTTAGCGGCCCAGGAACCGACAGCGGATACGTCGTCAAAGGAATGGTAAAGCGCCGCATCCCCATCGCCTTCAGGCACTTTATCCTGATAGGAGAGAAAACGGTATAAAAAGACCATCAATTCCTGACGTGAAACGTCTCTGTCGGGGCGGAAAGAACCGTCTTCATAACCGGTAACGAGGCCGTTCTCCACACCCCAAAGCACGGCGTCGGTATACCAGGTATCCGCCACTACGTCAAAAAAGGGATTCTCCGCGCTGACCGCGGGAGCACCGGCGTTCCGGTATAACACCGTCATGAGCATGGAGCGAGACATGGCGACCTCCGGCGCAAAGGTCGTTGCCGTCATTCCATTCATATAACCCTGCTCATAACAGTAGGTCACCGCCGGGGCATACCAGGAATTGGCGGCAACATCCTGAAAAGCCGCGGCCTTGACATTGCCGGAGAAACAGAGCACCAAAAACAGAGCGACAAAAAACGGTACCGGTAAATTCTTTTTCATTGTTTTTCTCCTTTGAACGAAGGAAGCAACAGAGCAGCACCTTGCCGGTTTTTGGCGATTGTAATCAACCCTGTTTTTCTTCGTCGGGGGGCCTATTTTCTTCTTCGTGATGAAAGTCCATATCGCAAAAGAGTGAATATTCTCTTAAAAAGCCGAGCTGTGCCGTACCCACGGCGCCGTTTCTGTTTTTGGCGACAATGGCTTTGGCGAGATGCTTGTTTTCGGATTCATCATAATAATGGGGCCGGTGAATGAAGATGACGATATCGGCATCTTGTTCCAAGGCGCCAGATTCCCGCAGATGGGAAAGATCCGGCTCTTTGATTTTGCCTTCATTCTTAACGGAAGCGCGGTTTAACTGGGAAATCACCACCACCGGTATTTCCATCTCCTTGGCCAACCCCTTTAACTGCCGGGAAATTTCAGAAATCTGCTGTTGGCGGCTTTCCGTCTGCTGTAAGGAGGAAGCTTGCATCAAACCGATGTAGTCGACAACCACGAGATCAAGGCCCTTTTCCCGTTTTAGTTTCCGCAGTTTACTGCGAAGTTCCGCGACGGCGATCATCGAGGTGTCGTCTATATACAGGTTGGAGCGGCTGATTTCTTCCATGGCCGCAGCCAACTTGGCAAAATCGCCGTCGGAAATCCCCTTGGCACTTTTGGCTTCTTCCTGATTGACCCTGGCTCTGGCGAAAAGCATTCTGGAGGCCACCTGCACCGCCGTCATTTCCAACGTAAAGAACGCCACGGTGGCTTCGTGAAGCGTGGCGGCCCGTTCGGCGATATTCAGACAGATCGTCGTTTTGCCCATACCGGGACGGGCGGCGACGATGATCATCTCCCCTTTTTTGAGACCGCCGATGAGCTTGTCCAGTTCGATAAAAGTGGGTATCCCCTTTTCTTCTTTACCGATCCTGTCATAGGCCTCGGCGACAAATTCCCCCACCTGTTTTAAGGAGGTGGGTTCCGTCTGCTGTTTCAGCCGGTAGACTTCCGCTTCCGCCTCATCCAGAAGCAGCGCGGCAGCTTTCTCTTCCGTCTGGGCTTCCTGGGAAATGCGTTGGGAAACGGCAATAAGCTGGCGTTTGGAGGCCTTATCCTTAACAATATGGGCATAGGTTACTGCGTTGGCCGCGGAAGGTACGGCATCGTAAAGCTCCGTCAGATAGGTTGTGCCACCGATAGCGTCAAGGATACCTTCGATTTTAAGGGTATTACTCAAGGTAACGATATCGATATCCTTGTCCCCTTCGTGAAGAGAAAGTATGGCCGCGTATATTTTTTTATGACTGTCCCTGTAAAAATCGCCGACTTTGATCACCTGCGAAATTTCGTACAGCAATCCCGGCTCTAAAAGAATAGAACCGAGCACTGCCATTTCCGCCGCCTCGCTTTGGGGTAACCCCATGCCGACGAGAAGTTCTTGCTGATCCACAAAAAAATCCTCCGTCAGTTGATAGTACTATTTTACCCTGCCGGAGGAATTTTCGCAATATAATTATTCGTTTCTTTTATTCGCCAAAGATTTCTCCGACCACATCCTGAACCTTTTCGTAAGCAATAATCTCGATATCTTTCTGCTCCTGAGGTACGTCGGCCAGGTTTTCCTTGGGCAGGATGATCTTTTTCATGCCTGCCTGGCGGGCGCCGTAAATTTTTTCCGCAATACCTCCCACGGCGCAGACGCGGCCGCGGATGGAGATTTCGCCGGTAACAGCGAGATCCTGGGGAATCGGCAGATTTTTCAGGCTGCTGTAGATGGCGAGAAAAATCGCCAGCCCCGCCGAGGGACAG
>CALFRX010000041.1 GCA_937919295.1 uncultured Peptococcaceae bacterium
TCACCGTATCAGCTTGGCGGGAAAGTGGCGAGGCCACTTTTTTGACAAGCTGAAAAGTTCGCCGAGGCGAACTTTTCAGAAGTATTTTGCGATTGTCCCGCTTCTTACGTTAAGAAGGAATCCTCCCGGGAAAGATCGATCAGTATTGTAGTGCCGCGGCCCTCATCCGACTCGATTTTGATCGTATGGCGCAACTGATCGAGGGTACGTTTAGCCAGATACAGGCCGAGGCCGGTGGATTTTTTATCCATTCTGCCATTGTAGCCGGTAAAGCCCTTTTCAAAAACGCGGGGCAGATCTTCCCGGCTGATGCCGATGCCCGTGTCTTTCATGATCAGCGTCGTTTTGTCCTTCCTGTCCAGCCGGATGCTGCCTTGTTTCGTGTATTTCAAAGCATTGGATAAAAGCTGTTCAATGACGAATACGAGCCATTTTTCATCAGTCAGAACCACGATATCGAGGTCGCCCATTTCCAGCTTGATTTTATTATGAATGAACATCGGCGCGTATTTTTTTACCGCCTGTTTTACGATGTTTGCCAGTGTATATTGACCGATTTGCAGATCAGCGGAAAGATCGCCGATTCGTAGGTAGCCCAAAACCAGCTCGGTATAACGTTCAATTTTAAAAAGTTCCTGGGCCAGGCGGGCATTTTCCGCCGTGTCATGCTCCTGTAGAAGGACACTCATGGCGGCGATGGGGGTTTTGATCTGGTGTACCCAAAGGGTATAAAAGTCGATCATCTCCGTTTTATCGGTGCTTGATGATGATATCGCGGCGCGGTAGGACGCGTCGAAAGAAGTTAAAAGGCGTTGATAATCGGTTTCAATCAGGCTGTGGGCCTTGGGCAGCGTTTCCATACCGGCGGTAATGGCGTTTTCCAGGGCTGAAAGCGTTTTATGCTTTTTTACATAATGATAAAAATCCACGGCGAAAGCGATGCAAAGCGGTAGCAGCCAAAGCGCCGCGCCGTAAAAAACGGCGGCATGGGGTAGCGCCGACAAGTAGAAAACTGTCGCAAAAAGCAGAAGAAACAGCAGCATCAGAACAATGATATAGCGTCTGTCTTTTAAATATCGGATCAGCATGTCACTGCACCATATAGCCGAGACCTTTTTTGGTAACGATAAAGTTGAAAAGGCCCAAGGCTTCCAGTTTTTTCCTAAGTCTAGTCATGTTAACGGTCAGGGTGTTGTCGTCGATGAATTGGTCGTTATCCCATAAACGCATCATCATGGCGTCTCTGGAGACGATCTTACCGCTGTTTTCCAATAGCAGCTGAAGTATTTTAAACTCGTTTTTGCTCAGCTCCAATTTTTGTTCGTGATAAGTCAAAGTCGTATCGCCTAGATTTAGGATCAAGCCGTTATGTTCCATTAGACTTGCGTTACCGCTGAAATCATAGGTACGGCGGATCATAGCGTTGACCTTTGCGCAGAGTACATTCAAATTAAAGGGCTTGGCGATAAAATCGTCGGCTCCCATATTCATGGCCATCACGATATTCATATTATCGTTTGCCGAAGAGAGAAAGATGATCGGCACTTTGGAAAGCTTACGCATCTCCGCGCACCAATGATAGCCGTTCATAAAGGGCAGAGAGATATCAAGGAGTACCAAATGGGGATTGAAATTGGCGAACTCGGATAGAACCTCTTTGAATTCCGTCAAATATTTCGTTTCATAATCCCACTTTATGAGAGTTTTGGCAACGCTTTCCGCGATGGTCGGGTCATCTTCGACAATGAGTACCTTATACATGGTTTCACCTTGCTTTAGCGATGATTTCAAAATATGTTTGCTGTTTTTATTAATTTACATCATATCATAAAAGTGAGGAGCCACGCAATACGTGACTCCTCATTCACATCTTTATGGGAAGGGTTCAATCTTCGATGGCGGTTTTTACCGATACGGTTACTTTTTCTTCATAGGCCGAAAAGGCTTCATCTACGATGTCTTTTTTCGGGGGTTTGCTGATGGCGCTGATCAGGGGTACGGCAACAAGGCCGACGATCATGGTGCAAGCGCCGCAGTTGATCGGCGATTGGAGCAGCAACGGGAAGTGAGGGCGGAAGAAGAGGTTCGCTGTCATCAGCACAACACTGAAGATAAAACAGAACCAGATCGCGATTTTGCTCGTTCTTTTCAGATAGAGGCCATAGAGGAAGGGCGCGAGGAAGGCCCCGGCCAGCGTTCCCCAGGAAATACCCATCAGCTGGGCGATGAACGTGATATTTGATTTATATTGGATGATGGCGATCACCACGGAAATACCGATAAAGACCACGATTAGAAAACGCATGGTAATCAACTGGCTGCTTTCCTTCATTCCTTTGATGATGTTCTCTTTTAAAAAGTCCAGGGTCAATGTGGAACTGGAAGCCAGCACCAGAGCGGAAAGGGTGGACATGGAGGCCGAGAGAACAAGGACGATGACCACGCCGATGATGATATCGGGCAAATTCGCCAACATGGTGGGAATGATGGCGTCAAAACCGATGTTTGCAACGACTTCCGGTGTGGAGAAAAGACGTCCGAAACCGCCTAAAAAATAGCAGCCGCCGGCAATGACCAAGGCGAAAACGGTGGAAATGATGGTGCCTTTGGCAATGGCTTTTTCGCTTTTAATGGCATAAAATTTCTGCACCATTTGGGGCAGTCCCCAAGTGCCCAGAGAGGTGAGGATGATGACGCCGAGAAGATTCAAGGGGTCGGGGCCGAAAAACGAGGCGAAAACGCCCGGCTGTGTCGAGGCCACAGGGTCGTTTACTACCGCCAGACCGTTGACGGCACTGATAAAGCCGCCTTTTCCGTGGAGTACGGCGGCAATCACGGCAACGATGCCGAAGAGCATGATGATCCCTTGGATAAAATCGTTCATCGCCGTCGCCATATAGCCGCCGGCGATCACGTAGATGCCGGTGAGCACCGCCATGACGATGACGCAGACGGCGTAATCAACGCCGAAGGCCATTTCAAAAAGGCGGGACAAACCATTGTAGAGAGAGGCAGTATACGGAATGAGAAAAACAAAAATAATAACGGAGGCGACGAGTTTTAGGGCGTTGCTGTCATAGCGTTTGCCGAAAAAGTCCGGCATGGTGGCACTTTCCAGGCGGTGGGTCATAACCCTGGTTCTTCTGCCTAAGATAACCCAGGCCAAAAGGGAGCCGAGGAGGGCGTTGCCGATGCCGATCCAAGTGGAGGCAATGCCGTATTTCCAGCCGAACTGACCGGCATAGCCCACAAAGATCACGGCGGAAAAATAAGAGGTGCCGTAAGCAAACGCCGTCAGCCAGGGACCGACGGAGCGTCCGCCGAGGACAAACCCGTTCACATCGGTGGCGTGTTTGCGGCAGTATAGACCAACGGCGATCATAACGGTAAAAAATGCAAGCAGAATGATAAGTTTTATTGCCATGGAAAACCTTCTTTCCGAGGACAAGGCATATAAAAACCGTCCTCTAAATTTTTTTAGAGGACGGATTGTTCCGCGGTACCACCTCATATTATTGCCTCCTCACAGAGGCAATCTCTCATCGAGTACGTCTCAATACTCTATCACGATAACGGGTGAACCCGTTGCAGCCTACTCGTTTCCTTTCGGTGCACAGCTTCGGGGAATGTATTCAATCACGGTTTCGTTTATTGCCTCGCAGCAAGCGGCAACTCTCTGAAAACTCCGCCGTGTTTACTTTTTTCCCGTCATGGCCTTTCGGTTATGGCTGAAATTTTAACACTTCCGCCATGTTATTGTCAATACATTTTTGAAAATATCTTACAGAAAAACTTTTTATTCGCCAAAAATCTCTTCGCCGTAAAGCAGGATTCCGTTTTTTGTCAATATCTCCGCCGTAAACTCAATGTCCGCGGTATTTATAATCACACAGGCATTTTCTTTGGATTTGCTGATAAAGGCGTAGAGGTATTCGAGGCTGATTCCGTTTTGGCTCAATATCTTTGTCACTTTGGTAAGGCCGCCGGGAATATCCTCCAGCCCCACGGCGAGAACGCGGCAGGCGGAGACGGTGAAACCTTCCTTCTCCAGCAATTCTTTGCATTTTTCCGGCTGGTCGACAATGAAACGGAGAATACCGAAATTCGGTGTATCGGCCATGTTGACGGCGACAATATTGATGCCGTGCTCCGCCAAAAAGGAGATGGCCTCGGCAATGGCGCCGGTTTTATTTTCTATTAGGACGGATACTTGTTTGATGGTCATAAAATCACTCCTTATTGCTGATTTTCGTTTCTTAAATCGATGATGCGTTTGGCTTTGCCCTCAAAGCGGGTGATGGTGCGGGGCGGCACCAAGCTGATCTTGCATTCCAGACCCAGCACGGATTTTAAGGCGCCGTGAATTCTATTTTGGAGGGCGTCCAGTTCCCCGTAACGCTCCAATAAGTTCGCGTCAATCAGTTCCACCTGGACTTCGAGGGTATCCATGAAGTTCTTTTTCCGCAGGATCAACTGATAGTGGGGGCCGATATGGGGCATGGTAAAGAGCACGCTTTCGATTTGGGAGGGAAAAACGTTGACGCCCTTGATGATCATCATATCGTCGGTTCTCCCCATTACTTTGGTCATTCGCGCCTGGGTTCTGCCGCATTTACACGGTTCGTAGGTGAGGCGCGCCAAATCTTTGGTACGGTAGCGGAAAATAGGGAAGGCTTCTTTGGCCAACGGCGTGATTACCAGTTCGCCGGTTTCCCCTTCGGGGAGCACTTCGCCGCTGTCGGGATCAATGACCTCGCAGAGATAATAATCTTCGTTGATGTGGAGACCGTCCCGTTCCAGGCATTCCCCGGAAACGCCGGGGCCGCCCAACTCCGTCAGTCCGTAATTATCGGTGACGATGATGCCGATATTCTTTTCAATCTGTGTACGCATTTCCGGGGTGCAGACTTCCGAGCCGAAAAGGCCGACCCTTAGCTTCAAGCGGTCGGAAACGCCTTTGTCCTTTGCCATTTCACTGAGGTAAACGCCGTAGGAAGGGGTGGCGATCAGCACCGAGGTTTTGAAGTCTTCCATGATCATCAGCTGTTTTTCACTGTTGCCGCTGGAAATGGGTACGACCATACAGCCGACTTTCTGCAAACCGTAGTGGAGGCCGAAAGCGCCGGTAAAGAGGCCGTAACCAAAGGATATCTGGGCAATGTCTTCCTTGGTGACGCCGCTGGCCGTGATAACCCGCGCCACGCAGTCGCTCCAGACTTCAAGATCGTTATGGGTATAGGCGCCGATAATGGGTTTTCCCGTTGTACCGGAAGAGGCATGGACTTCAACGATATCTTTCAGGGAAGAAGCAAAGAGACCGTAGGGATAGTTGTCGCGAAGGTCCGCTTTTGAGGTGATCGGCAGTTTGGCGACGTCGCTAAGGTTTTTGATATGAGACGGTTTGACGCCAACTTTGTCCATGATCTTACGGTAGTGAGGAACCCGGTCGTAGCAGCGGTTAATCGTCCATTGTAAGCGTCTTAACTGTAGTTCTTCGGTTTCCTTTCGCGTCATTGTCTCTTTGTCTTTTTGGTAAAACATGATGCTCCTCGTCTTTCAAAAATTTGGATATAAAAGAGCCGTCCTCTAAAAAATCAGAGGACGGCTAATAAACCGCGGTACCACCTCATGTTACTGCACCCTCACGGATGCAATCACTTTTCAAGTACGGCATACATGTACTCTTTCACGTTAACGGGTGAACCCGTTGCAGCCTACTCGTTGCCTTTCGGTGCACAGCTAAAGGACTGTATTCGACGACGGTTGTGTTATTGCCTCGCAGCGGCCGGCAACTCTCTGAAAACGTCCCGGGTTTACTTTTTTCCTTATCACAGCTTTTATTGATGATACATCATTTTATCATTAGAAAGAAGTTATTGTCAATAGCTGCCTAATTATTTCTATAGGCCTCTTTGATCATCTCGCCGGTTTCCGCCAGCAGCGCTGGAATATCCAGTCCCTGGGGACATTTTTCCACGCACTTGCCGCAAGCGGTGCAGTTATCTTCGTGGGCGGAGGCGGTGACGCTCTCGTATTCCTGAACGTAGGTCCAGGTAGAACCGCCGAGGCGGTAGTGATTGTTGATTTCAAACAGCGTGGCGATATCGACGCCTTGGGGACAGCCGTCGCAGTAACGGCAGCCGGTGCAGGGGATCATTTTATTCTCTTTGTAAAGAGCGAGGGCAATGTCGAGATCCTTTTGCTCTTCTTTGCTCAATGGCGCAAAATGATCCATGGTTTCAATGTTCTCTTTTAATTGTTCTATGGTGGACATGCCGCTTAAAACCGTCATGACATTGGGCAACTGGGCGGCATAGCGCAGCCCGAGGGCAGCTAAGGTTTTTGTGGGATGCGTCTTTTTCAGGTGGGTCACAGCATCGGGACAAAGCGTTGCCAACGCGCCGCCGCGGAGGGGCTCCATGACGATGACCGGCAGTTTTTTATCGGTCAGCAGCTGATACTGTTCCTTGGCTTTTTGCATTTCCCAGTCGAGATAATTCAGTTGAATTTGGCCGAATTCCCAGTCAAAATCAGTGAGGAATTGTTTCATCACTTCCGGTGTATCGTGAAAGGAGAAACCCAAATGTTTGATGAGGCCCTCTTCTTTTTTGCGGGCCAGGTACTCCAGGGCTTTATATTTTTTAAAATACGGGTAGTATGGGATATTGAGATTATGGCAAAGATAAAAATCAAAGTAGTCGGTCTTCAGCTTTTTCAGCTGCCCCTCAAAAATCCTTTCGATGCCTGCTTCGGAATGAGCCAGCCATGCCGGCATTTTGGTGGCAAGAACATAGCTTTTACGGTCATATTGCGATAAAATATCACCGGTAAACGCTTCGGCGTTGCCGTTATGATACATATAAGCGGTATCGATATAGTTGATCCCATGGCGAAGGGCGTAATCGAAGATGGCTGATGCCGCTTCTCTGTGGATCTCGCCCTTTTCGCCGTTTTTGACCGGCAAACGCATGGTGCCGAGACCGAGGAGAGAAATTTCCTGATCAAAAAAAGTTCGTTTTTCCATAAGAACCTCCTCCTATGTCCGACAGGTATCTGCAAATATAAAATTCAAAAAAAGATATTCGGATCATAAAAATATTCTAACATAGAAGTTGAAATTTTGATAGTATCATTCTTGTTTCGACAAATAAGATCTGTTATACTATTCGTATCAAGCAAAGGGGGCATGAGTCATGGATGAAGTAAGAATTGTTGAGGGCGCCGTCACTTTGGAACTCCACGGTTATCTGACTTCTTTGAAAGTAAATTTACCGGAAAAAGAAGATATCATTGCCGGGGAATACGATCTCGGTAAGACTCTTTTTGAAGCCGGAATCCATACTGCTGCGGTGGAAAAAGCCGTTGTCAACCAAAGTTTGGTGACCATGCGGCATAAAATTTCTCCCGGTGACTATATTGTCATCTTTCCCCTAAAAGTCAATTAGGAGAGTATCTATGGAGACAAGAGAGACGTTGTCCAAAAGAGCGAAACAGATTCGCCGCCATATCATTGAAATGCTGGGACACGCGAAAAGCGGCCATCCCGGCGGCTCCTTGGATTTGGCGGAGATCATGTCGGTGCTTTATTTTCATGAGATGAAATATGATTTTAACGATCCCGTCTGGCCGGAACGGGACTATTTTGTGTTGTCCAAGGGCCACGCGGCCCCGGCGCTTTACGCCACCTTCTGTGAGGGCGGCCTCATCGACGAGGACGAGCTTTTAACCTTGCGTCGCCTGGGTTCCCGGCTTCAGGGCCATCCCGACCGCAAGAAACTTCCCGGTGTGGAA
>CALFRX010000042.1 GCA_937919295.1 uncultured Peptococcaceae bacterium
CCTATGGCCTGCCGGTTTCCATCAGCCGCTGTTCCAACAATTATGGCCCCTATCATTTCCCGGAAAAGCTGATTCCGCTGATGATCGTGAGAGCCTTAAACGACGAGAGCCTGCCGGTGTACGGCGACGGCAAGAACGTCCGCGATTGGCTTTATGTGGAAGATCACTGCCGCGCCATCGATCTTGTGATGAGAAAAGGCAGGATAGGGGAAGTCTATAACATTGGCGGCCATAATGAAAAGGCCAATATCGATGTGGTGAAAACGATCCTAAAAGCTCTCGATAAGCCGGAAAGTCTGATTACTTACGTAAAAGACCGCCCCGGACACGATATGCGCTACGCCATTGACCCCACGAAGATCCATAACGAGCTGGGCTGGCTGCCGCAGACCGCGTTCAGCGACGGTATCGCCAAGACGATTCGCTGGTATTTGGATCATCGGGACTGGTGGGAAGAAATTCTGGCCGGGGAGTATCAAAACTACTATGAAAAAATGTACGGCAACAGGTGAAAAACCATGAAAATACTGGTGACCGGCGCAAAAGGACAGCTCGGCTATGATGTGGTCAAGGAAGGCGAAAAACGCGGTTTCGTGATGATTGGCAGCGATGTGGGTGACTGCGACCTGCGGGACGAAGCGGCTGTGCACAAAATCGTCAACAGCGTCCGGCCGGATATCGTGATTCACTGCGCCGCTTATACTGCTGTGGATCAAGCTGAGCGTGAACAGGAACTGTGCTACGACGTCAATGTCAACGGCACAAAATATGTGGCTGCCGCCGCGGCGGCAGTCGGCGCCAAATTGATTTATATCAGCACCGACTACGTTTTTGACGGCACCGGTGACGCCCCCCATAGCGTGGAAGAGGTGAAAAACCCGGTCAATTATTACGGACTTACCAAATCTTTAGGGGAAGACGCGGTGATGGCTGCGCTGGAGCGCTGTTTTATCGTCCGGATTTCCTGGGTCTTCGGTAGCAACGGCAACAATTTCGTCAAAACCATGGCTCGCCTCGGCAGGGAAAAAGAAGAGTTATCCGTGGTTTCCGATCAGATCGGCGCCCCGACCTATACGCCGGATCTGGCCGCGCTCATCCTTGACATGGCAGCAACGGAGAAGTACGGCGTCTACCACGCCGCAAACAGCGGTTTTTGCAGCTGGTACGATTTTGCCGTAAAAATCATGGAACTTTCCGGATTGACGGCGAAGGTAAAACCGATTTTGACAAAGGATTATCCCACCGCGGCGGCGAGACCGCGAAATTCCCGCCTTGATCAGACGAAATTAAAGAAAAACGGTTTTTCTGTCCTTCCTCCCTGGGAGGATGCCCTAAGGCGCTATCTTACGGTTCTGAAATAAAAAAGTGTGAAAAATGGCGGAACAGAAACTGGATCAAAGAACTTTAAAAAAGAATATGGTCTTTGCTTTTCTTGCCCAGGGTGTAGCGCTGGTTTTGAGTCTGCTGATGACTTTGGTATTGCCGAAAATTCTCAATGTGACGGAATACGGTTATTGGCAGCTGTTCCTTTTTTATGTTAGCTACGCCGGGCTTTTCCATTTTGGCCTCAACGATGGCGTCTATCTTCGCTTCGGCGGCCTTGACTATAAAAATTTGAATCATGCTCTCTTAGGGACGGAACTGAAAATTTGGACGTTGTTTCAGTCCATACTCGCGGCGATCATCGTCTTGATTGGTATCTTTTCCCTGGAAGACGTTAACCGCATCTTTGTTTTCGTGGCTTTTGCCGTCTTTATGGTATTTTATAACAGCTCTTATTTTATCGGCTATGTTTTCCAGGCTGTAAACCGTACCCGCATTTTTTCTTTGGCGGATATGCTCAACAGGGGCGCCTTCATCCTCTGCCTTTTCGGTCTGATCCTCTGCGGTATGGATCGCTTTGAGGTTTTTGTCTGCTTTTATCTGCTTTGCCTTATTTGCTCCGTGGTCTTTTACCTCTATTGTGGCCGGGATATCGTCTTTTCCGCCTTTGTGGGCTGGCGCAAAGGTTTAAGAGAGATCATGAAGAACGTCTCCGTTGGAATCAAGCTGCTCATCGCTAATTTGGCCGGCATGCTGATCCTGGGGATTGGCCGCATCATGATCGACTACCTCTGGGGCATTGAATCTTTCGGTAAAGTGTCATTCTCTCTGACCTTGACCAACTTTTTCCTTGTTTTCATTGCCCAAGTCAGTATGGTGCTCTTTCCCGCCCTACGTCAGATCGACGCCGCTGCTCAGAAGCGCTATTACGGCGAAATTGACGCGATCTTAAGCCTTTTACTGCCGCTGATCCTGGTCTTTTATGTTCCCATCAAAACAGTGCTCTCGCTGTGGCTGCCCCAGTACGCCGTGAGCCTCGACTATCTGGCAGTGCTGCTGCCCCTCTGCCTTTTTGACGGCAAGATGCAACTGCTCTGCACCACCTACTTTAAGGTACTACGCAAAGAGAAGGCACTGCTTTACGTCAATTTGGCGGCATTTTTTCTAAGTTTGCTGCTCTCCGTCATTGGCGGCTTTCTGCTTAAAAGCGTGGATGCCATTGTTTTCGCGATGCTGATCGGGGTGGTCAGCCGTTATGTGATCTCCGCGTGCTACCTTTCCCGGTATCTGCCGGGACAAAGCTGGACCATCCTTGGTACGGAACTAACTTTTGCAGCGGTCTTTATTGCCGTTTCCCTGAAACTGCCCGATATCTGGTCATTCCTGAGCGTGACGGTTCTTTATCTATTCTACCTTTTTTATAACCGCACCCAGGCGAAGACAGTCTGGCGGCGGCTTTTGCAAAGATAAATACGCAGGCTGACAGGAATAACCAAAAAGTGCCCCCGGAAAGTCTCCGGAGGCACGAGGCCGTCGACAAAGTCTGATGCGCGGCGAACCCCTTGCCCCGCGACTGTTTGC
>CALFRX010000043.1 GCA_937919295.1 uncultured Peptococcaceae bacterium
AGGCCGCGCCTACCTTTGCGGCGTTTTTAGAAAAACGCCTGCCAGAGCCGTTGCTCCGCACCATCGCCGACAACAGCCGGGCCGCCATAGAAGAAGAAAACAAAATATCAAAAAGACGGGAAACCTGGAACCGCTGCCTGAAGCATTATTTTTCCCGTACCGCCCTTTATACGCTGATCATTGCCGGAATCATCGTTTTAGGTCAACAGGTATTGCTGCCTTTTGCCCTAAGTTATTTTCCCTACAAAATTACGAAAATTTGTGTCCTGGCCTTCCTCTATCTTTGCTTATTACCCTTCCTGCCACAGCTGCTGACCAGCCACGACCCTGATTTTACAGCCTTATGGATGCAGGATCACTTCAACAAACTGCCTCTTTTGATCTTGATGGGACTGCGTTTCGCCATCGCCCTAACGGCGCTGATCATCATCCCCCTGCTTTTCTACGAAACGGCCCACTATTGGCTATTGCTGCTTACGATCCCCTTGGCCTTTTTGGCCGCCCGCTCCAAAAGATTGCGGGGCGGCTATTTGCGGATCGCCGCGAAATTCTTGGCCAACCTCAATGAACACCAGCTCAGAGAAAAGAGCGACGTCAAAGATCTGCTCTGGATGGACCCTGATTTGCTGGTAGATACATATAACATTCCGGCGAACAGTTCCCTGGCCAACCGTTCGCTGCAAAACCTGCAGTGGGGACGCACCCTTCACCTGAATGTCATTAAGATCATCCGCGGCAAAAGACACCTTAACCTGCCTTCGGGGAAAGAGATCCTCAACGAGGGGGACATCCTCTATCTTTACGGCGCGGTGAGTTCCCTCGAAAATTTCCGCCTGATCTACGCGGATACTGCCGTAAAACGGTTAAACCGGGAAAATATATCCCTCTATCAATACATCATGCATCAAGATCACTTCAGTGAAAAAGACCAGCTTTTCTGTTACGGCGCTCTGGTTCATAAAAACTCTCCTTTTACAGGCAAGAGCATCCGCGATTCCGGCCTGCGCAAGGAATGCAACTGTTTTATCATCGGCGTTGAGCGGGATCTCTACCCCATCCGTGACCCCAGCCCCAACTTCATCCTGCGCACCGGCGATATCATTTGGCTTTTGGGCTCTGTTCATACGGTGACCCAATTGATACAGGATGAGGCCATACTTGACGAATCATACACCTTGGGAAAGAGGGGAAACTGAAGAAATGACCAAAAAAAATGCAAGAAATACCAAAGGGAAAATCGTTGCCGCTGCCTGGAAACTCTTTTACGAGCAGGGCTATGAAGAAACCACCGTGGAGGAGATCATCGAGGAATCCCATACCTCCAGAGGCTCCTTCTACCACTACTTCGATGGCAAAGACGCGTTGCTGAGCTCCCTTTCCTACCTTTTCGACGAGGAGTATGAAATCCTCAAAAAAGATATTAAAAAAAGCGACGATCCCTTCGAAATTTTGATGTATTTGAACCGCAAACTTTTTACCATGATCGAAAACCGCGTTTCCCTCGATTTGATGAGCCGCCTCTACTCCTCCCAGTTGGTGACGAAAGGCGAACGGCATCTGCTGGATCATAACCGGCTCTACTATAAACTGCTGCGCTCCATCACCGCCAAAGGGCAGGAACAGAGCGTTTTTCGGAATGACTGGACCGTGAACGAGATCGTGAAACTCTATGCTTTGACAGAAAGGGCGCTGATCTATGACTGGTGCCTCTGCAACGGCGAGTATTCTTTAAGCGATTACGCGGCAAAAGTCTTTCCCGACTTGATGGCACAAATCAGGAAATAACGCTTCCCCTCTCTATTCTCCCTTTCATTCTTGTAATGATACGACATGATACAGGTAGTTTAGAAAAACACAGACTGATAGCAGATGTTTTATCTGTACATCATTCTGTGTTTTGTTCTTGTTATTATTGTGTTATAATTCATTCGTTTTATGAGAGGAGAAAAAACAAATGAACTCATCGGAAATTGGCATTTTAATCTCGATTATCATCTATTTATCATTTATGATCGCCATCGGCTTTTATTGCAGAAAAAACAATGACACCGCTGACGATTTTTATTTGGGAGGCAGACGCTTAGGTCCCTTTGTAACGGCCATGAGCGCCGAGGCTTCCGATATGAGCAGTTGGCTGTTGATGGGGCTCCCCGGCGTCGCTTACCTTACCGGAGCTGCCGACGCAGCTTGGACCGCCATCGGTTTGGCCATCGGCACTTACGTCAACTGGCTCATTGTTGCCAAACGTCTGCGCTGTTATACCCATGTCAACAGATCCATCACCATTCCGGATTTCTTTTCCAACCGTTATCATGACAATCGAAAAGTATTGATGTTCATCGCCGCTGTCGTGATCATCATCTTCTTTATTCCTTATACCGCTTCGGGTTTTTCCGCCTGCGGCAAGCTATTCCATACGGTTTTTGGCATTGATTACTTTACCGCTACGGTGATCAGCGCTGCGGTCATCATCGTCTACACCACCATGGGCGGTTTTCTGGCGGCCAGCACCACTGACTTTGTACAAGGGATTATTATGAGTATCGCCCTCCTCATCGTGCTGGGTTTTGGCATTCACGCCGCCGGCGGTATTGACGCCGTGGCCGCCAACGCCAGCGCGCTCCCAGGTTATCTATCTCTCAACCACAGTTACGATGCTGCCACAAATACC
>CALFRX010000044.1 GCA_937919295.1 uncultured Peptococcaceae bacterium
GCAACAGCCTGATTCACATCGACAATATTCACCTTGGGAACATCCATGGCAACGGTATCGCCGAGGATACTTGCCAGTGCCGTGGCCGCATTTCCTGAACCAATATTGCCGATTTCTTTCAAAACATCAATATGGATATCGTTCAGCTGATCTAAGTTCATGATGGTCTCCTTCATGGTTATATAGCCGCCTTGGCTAAAAATTACCTCAGATTGTTGATGGTCTGCATGATTTCATCGGAAATCTGGATCATTCTCGTATTGAGTTGAAAAGCCTTTTGCAATTGAATGACCTCTATCATTTCATCGGCAATATCCACTGCGGAAGATTCAAGATATCCCGTCCGAACCTGCGGATTCTCAACCACCAAAGGATTCCCCGAGGTTGCTGTCCCACGAAATAGACAGCTTCCGTTGGGTGTCAAGCCGTCAACATTGGCAAAGGTAAATACACCAATTTTTGAGGCAATTTCCCCCTGATCGTAATGATTGGGGTCAACCTTAATGGGGTTCCCCGCCGCGTCCACAACATTTCCCCCACCTGCATAGGCCAGGTAGAATTGCCCATCAACCTGCTGAGACAAGCTAAAATTACCATTTTTGGTATATTGGATGCCATCCTCTGTCATCACGCCGAAGAATGATCTCGCATCGAAAACCGCGAAATCAAGGTTGCGGCCAGTGGCCCGGGGCGTGCCTTCCTGATGCAAAACATCGGTTTTATTCAGCTTTGCACCGTGGCCGGCCTTTAGCTCCTGATTGTCTGTGCGCAAATTGGTATACAACAGATCCTCAAAAGTTGCTCTTTGGGCCTTATAACCGTTGGTTGACACGTTTGCGATATTGTTGGCGGCAACGTCCAATCCACGCTGACTCTGAATGGCTCCGGTTGCCCCGGTATAGAATGAAGTAATCATCGGCATTCCCTCCTTATACCTGACCGATTTGGGTCGTGGCTTTTTCTAAAACCTTATCATACATTTTTAACGCTTGAGAGCAGGACTGCAATTCTCGCTGAGTCGCAATGGCATTGGTCATTTCCTCCGCAACGTCTACGTTAGAACCCTCAAGGGTCTGCCATTGTATATTGGCGTTGATCAACTGTCCGCCGCCGCTTGCCGTATAAAAACCGCTGTTGGCTTCAGTCAAAGTATTGTAATCCGCAAAGTTATATACCGCCAAACCATCAATCAATCGGTTGCCGACATAAATATTCCCCCGCTCATCTGCGGTGAAATGATCCGTCCCCACCATAATCGGGCCCTTTTTCCCCATGACACGCCCCGCGCCTTGCTGCACAAGGTAACCATCGGCATCGATATTAAAATCACCTTTTCTCGTATAAACCAGGCCGTTTTGCCCCTGGACGGCAAAAAACCCTGCTCCTTGAATCGCAAAATCCAAGTTACGCCCGGTGCTTTCCATTACCCCCTGGGTATGAATGGTAACCGTATCCCCGGTGGTTCTGCCCAGAGCCATGGTTCCGACGGGCGTGATTTTCTCATCCACACGTTGAAGCAACATTTCACCAAAGGTTGTACTAACAACCGTCTGTTTTTTATACCCTTGGGTCTTGACATTGGTGATATTGTTCCCGATACTGTTCAATGTCTTGTTTTGGGTCATCATTCCCGAAGCCAGCTGATAAAAACCTCTAACCATTCGACATTACCCCCTTCTTAGCAATCATTTAAAGTACGTCTAAGCCAGTCTTATTTTCCGCCAGCTTTTTCAATCTTTTGACAGCCTGAAAACGAACTTGCGAAACGCGCTGGGTGTTCGTATTCATAATTTCCGCAATTTCTTTTACCGTCAAATCCTCTTTGTAAAATAAAGCCAATACCAACTGCTGTTCTTGATTCAGTTTTTTGATTCCCTGGATCAAGACCTCACTAAACTCTTGGGTCGACAGAATCTCCGCCGGGTCATCCTGAGGACCGGAGGAAACTTCTGTACGTTTTTCCTCCATGGTTGATGAATCAAGCACCATTTGATTCAAAGAGATGGTACTGACCGGCTTTATTTCCAAAAGGCTCTGCTCATACTCTTCCATGGTCATATGCAGATGGTTTGCCATTTCCTCACGGGTAGGTTCCCTGGTAAGCTGTGCTTCCAGTTCCTCCCTGGCAGCGGAAAACCTTTTGGAAATCTCATAGACCTTGCGGACGTATCCATTTTGCTTGTTGATATAATCCAGCATGGAACCTTTTATTCGGTAAGAAATAAAAGTTTCAAACTTGACGTTTCTGTCGATATCGAACCGGTCAACGGCATTGATCAGGGCAATAACGCCTTCACCCACCAATTCATCTACAGAATCGAAATATCGATAACGACGATACACATTCATCGCGATTTTTTTAACCACAGGCATATAGTGAAGAACCAGTTCATTCCTGATTTCCGGTGATTTTGTCCGCTGATATAGTGCCCACCATTCCGCTATTCTTTTTTCTATTTCTTCTTGATGTTCTGTCATGTGACTTTACCTGCCATTCCCGGCAACTGTTCTTTTACGTATCAAGTGTTACGGTTCCGATCGCCTGTATCTGTACGCCCGCATCCAATTCATTATAGGAAAGAACCACTGCGTTTTGGGAAAACTGTTCCACCATTTTACTGAAATAAATGCGTACCACAGGTGATGTCAAAACAATCGGAATCGAAACCGCGTCCTTCACTTTTTTGATCTGTTCCATTAAATTCATCATGATTTGCTGCATCAAATCGGGTGAAAGGTTGAAGCTCGTTCCTTGTTCATTGGTTTTAAGGGCGTTGATGATGACTTTTTCCACTTCCGCGTCTAAAATGATAACGCGTATTTGACCGCCCTCGGACCATTTTCGAGTAATGGTGCGCTTTAATGACTGGCGAATATACTCTGTCAGCACCTCCATATCTCTTACGCTTGCTACATGGTTGGCAATGGTCTCCATAATCAATTCCATGTCGCGAATGGGCACCCCCTCTCTCAGTAAATTCGCCAATACTTTTTGAAAATTGCTGAAAGAGATCATATTAGGAATGACGTCCTCCACAATGGAGGAGCCGTTCTTTTTAAGGGATTCGATCAGTTGATTCACATCTTGCCGGGAGAGGATTTCATGGGCATGTTTTCTGATCGTTTCCGAAAGGTGTGTTACGATAACCGATAATGGGTCAATGACTGTGTAACCATAAATTTCGGCCAAATCTCTCTTATCGGGGGTAATCCATTTACTGGGAATGCCGTAAGCGGGTTCAATGGTATCGATGCCGTCAATTTCACCGGTTAAATTACCCGGATCCAAGGCCAGATAATAATCTACCAAAATCTCACCGCGGGTCACCTCTTCGCCGCGGAGTTTGATCACATAATGATTGGGATTCAGCCCCGCGTCATCTCTTAACCGCACCGCCGGAATTACCATGCCCATATCCAAGGCAAACTGTTTGCGAAACATGACCAACCGTTCCACAAAGTTACTGCCGCAGCCCTGATCGACCAGGGGAATGACGCTATAGCCAAAATTCATTTCGATGACGTCGATGGGCAGCAGTTCATATACATTATCAATATCTCTGAAATAATCCGTTTCATCCTGATACGGGCTTTCCTCTGTCTCTTCGCCGGTAGCCGCTTTCTCCTTGGAAACCTCTTCCCCCATTTTCCTTCTCAATGTGGCGCCCAGGGCAATCATGGCGATGGACAGAATAATCATTTGCGGTTTCGGCATTCCCGGGATAAACATAAGGAAAGCCATGGCAACCCCGGCAATCATCAACGCCATGGGCTGGGCTGAGAATTGCTTGCTGACGTCAGCCCCTAAACTGGAATCGGAGGCGGCCCTGGTGACGATCATGCCGGTGGCGGTGGAAACCAACAGGGCCGGGATCTGGCAAACCATGCCGTCACCCACAGAGGCGATGGTATAAATACTTAGGACTTCTGAAAAAGTATGGTCACTTTGTACCAGGCCGATGAGGATACCACCTAAAAAGTTAATGAAGGTGATGACGATGGCCATGATCGCGTCGCCCTTCACAAACTTCGTCGCGCCGTCCATGGCGCCGTAAAATTCCGCTTCTTTTTGAATGTTGTAACGGCGCTGCCTGGCCATCTCTTCAGAGATCAAACCGGAACTCAAATCGGCATCAATGGCCATTTGTTTCCCGGGCATAGCGTCTAAAGTAAATCTTGCGGAAACTTCGGCAACGCGTTCGGCGCCCTTGGTAATGACAATGAACTGGACAATGACGATGATAAGGAAAACAACGAAACCGACCACAACATTGCCACCTAAAACAAAATTACCGAAGGTGGCAATCACCTGTCCCGCGTTGCCCTCCTGGGTCAGAATCAGACGGGTTGAGGAAATGTTCAACCCCAATCGGAACAAAGTGGTGATCAACAGCATGGACGGAAAAATAGAAAATTGCAAGGCCTCTTTGATATACATCGTGATCAGCAAGATGATGAGGGATAACGATATATTAAAGATGAACATAAAGTCCAACAGAAAGGGAGGCAGCGGGATGATGATAAAGGCAACAATCAAAATAACAAAGACCGATATAAGGTGATTTTTCATTTTCATTATTGCTCTATTTCTCCTGTTTCAGTGAATATACCCACGCCAGAATTTCTGCAAGAACAGCATAATATTCCGGCGGAATTTCCCGGTTTAGTTCTACATTTTCATACAAAGCCTTTGCCAATAGCCGGTTTTCGGTAATGGGAACAGCATGCTTTTCTGCTTCCGCAATAATGCGCAAAGCCACATAATCCTGTCCCTTGGCAATAACCACTGGAGCCGAACTTTTTTCAGCATTATATTTTAAAGCAATGGCATAATGAGTGGGGTTACGCACAACGACATCTGCGCTGAGCACCTGTTGCATCATGCGTTGCATCGAGAATTTTCGCTGTGTATCTTTGATTTTGCCCTTGATTAAAGGATCCCCTTCTGTGTGCTTATATTCTTCTTTGATTTCGTGCTTGGTCATCTTGATATTCTTTTCGTATTCCCATTTTTGATAGAGATAATCAAATATGGCAATGCCCAAAAAGATAACCGCCACCTTGATTGCAATCACCAGTATGGCGTTTAAGATAAAACCCACCGCTTCAAAAATATCAACGTACATGAGCTGCTTTGCCTGGCCGATGATATCGTTGATACCCGCGTAAAGAACGTAAGCGATAATGACCACCTTGGCCATGGATTTGATCAGCTCCACCACCGACCGGAGAGAAAACAGCCGTTTCACGCCTTTTAAAGGACTTAACCGGTTGAACTTAACTTTTATGTTCTCATGGGCAAAGAGAAACTTTGTCTGTCCTCCTGTGGCAATGATGCCGACGGCCATCGATACCAGCATTACCGGACCCGCAGTGATCAGCAACAGGACAAACGCGCTCTTCAAAACAGCAATGACCATGGTAACGGTTAGCGTCTCAATACACGAAATACGATTGATAATTTGATATAAAAAGTTGGCGAAGTTTTTATATAAATATGGAAACGTAATTCTCAAGGTAAAGAAAATCAATAAGATGGACGCCGCATTGATCACATCTTTACTTTGAAAAATATTACCCTTTTTTCGCTCGTCTTTCCTTCGCTTGGGGGTAGCTTTTTCTGTTTTGCTCTCAGCAACCATGAAATCCCCCTCCCGTTACGATTGTTTTCAAATACCAAAAATCAGCTGTATTTCATCGAACATTTTCGTTGTCATCAGCTCTAAAAATGTGGACAAGGACGGAACCAGCACCATAATAGCAATAAAGCCAATGAAAATTTTAAACTGAATATTGATGATAAACACATTGATCTGCGGCACGGCCTTCATCAATAGACCAACCCCCATTTCCACAATCATCTCCACCGCCAAAATCGGCATGGCTAATTTTACGGCATAAACTAAGATAATGGAAAACAGACCGACGAGTTCTTCGAAGATACCACTGGAAAAAGCAATGCTCCCATAGGGTGAAATGGTCCCAAGCTGACAAAATATTTTTATCATCGTAATATGCGCGTTGGCCGCGAAGAAAAGGAGTATATACATACAGTTCATGATAGAGGCGGACACCGGCATGGAGATATTGCTTTGGGGATCATACATATTTGCCATGGCAATACCCATCTGAAAGTCGATTACCTCGCCGCTGATGATAAAGACCGACATAAAAAGCTGTATAATATAACCGACAATAAAGCCGACCAGCAACTCTTTTACCAGCATCACGCTGTAAACGATGACACTGTTGACTTCGATGACTTTGTCGGGAATCGTGGCATAGGTGAACAGCGCGAGCAACAACGCCATACCGATTTTCAAAATCGCCGGGAGATTCTTTCGTCCAAAAATAGGGTTAAACAGGATACAACCGGTCATTCTCATGAATACAAAAGAGAAGAGGGTCAAATTAAAATCCAAAACCATCGCTGCACTCCATCAACCGATTTCGGTGATTATGTCGAAGATGTAAAACACAAAGTCAGACATGGACTCCATCATCCATGAGCCCAATAATACCAATATCACCGCAATCGCAATTAATTTGGGGACAAAGGTCAAGGTCTGCTCATGAATTTGTGTGGCAGCTTGAAAAACGGAAATGATCAGGCCCACTCCCATACTGATAATCAATACCGGGGCCGCCATTTTTACCGCAATCACCATTGCGTGTTGCATAACG
>CALFRX010000045.1 GCA_937919295.1 uncultured Peptococcaceae bacterium
ACGGTTCCTCTCTGTTTACCCGGGGTGAAACCCAGATTCTGAACGTATGTACTTTAGGCTCTTTAAGCGACGAGCAAATTTTGGACGGCCTCGGCATAGAAGATTCCAAACGCTATATGCACCATTATAATTTCCCGCCCTACAGCGTTGGCGAAGCCCGGCCCATGCGCGGCCCCGGCCGCCGGGAAATCGGTCACGGCGCACTGGCGGAAAAAGCAGTGCTGCCCATGATTCCCCCGCCGGAAGCATTCCCTTACGCGCTGCGTCTTGTTTCCGAAGCCATTGCCTCTAACGGTTCCACTTCTATGGGGAGCGTTTGCGCCAGCACCTTATCGCTGATGGATGCCGGTGTGCCCATCAAAGCCCCCGTCGCCGGTGTGGCCATGGGGTTGATCAAAGATAACGAAGACATTACGATTCTCACCGATATTCAGGGTATGGAAGACGCCCTTGGCGATATGGACTTCAAAGTGGCGGGGAGCAGCGACGGGATTACCGCGATTCAAATGGACATGAAGATTGCCGGCATCACCAGAGAAGTCTTTGTGGAAGCATTGGAACAGGCAAAAAAAGGCAGAATGCACATTTTAAACAAGATGCTGCAAGCCATTGACGCCCCCAGGGAACAGCTTTCCGAATACGCCCCCAGAATCATCAATACCAAGGTTCATCCTGATAAGATTAGGGAAATCATTGGTTCCGGCGGTAAAACCATCAAGAAAATCGTGGAAGAAACCGGCGCCAAGATCGATATCGAAGATGACGGCAGCGTTTATATTGCCTCTGTTGACGCGCAAAAAGGCGAAGCCGCTTTGAAGATCATCGAAGCCATTGTTGAGGATGTGGAAGTCGGTAGGATTTATCAGGGTACCGTCGTCAAGATCGCGGATTTTGGCGCCTTTGTCCAAATCCTTCCCGGAGTCCTCGATACCTCAGGCAAAGACGGTATGGTGCATATTTCCGAATTGATGAACAAGAGAGTGGAAAAAGTTACCGATCTCTTGAAAGAAGGCGACCAGATCATCGTGAAAGTATTGAGCATCGATCATCAGGGCAAGGTGAAACTTTCCCGTAAAGCCGCCATTGCCGACGGCATTCCCGAAGGTCTTGTGGAAGGCCTGCACGGGAGCAAAGTCACGGAATTACTCGGTAAATAAGGCTAACATATTGCCCCTTTTCTCTGCATATTCTGACAGAGGAAGGGGGTAAAGTCTATGTTTTTAAGAGCCCTGATACAAAAGATCAAAACGAGAAAAAAATTATTCAGTTTATGCGGCGCCGCCGTACTGCTATCATTATCGGCGGTTTATATTAGCGGCGCTTTTGGTCAAGAAGATATCTCCGCCGCGGCGGCACCCTATTACAGCGGTGAAACCGGAGAGCAGCAGGTGGCGATCTGTGTCAATGTTGATTGGGGCGAAGACTATATTCCCCAGATGCTTGCGACCTTTGCTGCTCACGACGTAAAAGCGACCTTCTTTCTGACGGGACGCTGGACCGAGAAGTTTCCCGCTGTGGCCAAGGAGATTTTAGACAGCGGCATGGAAATCGGCAATCACGGCTTAAAGCACACAAGCCCCAATAGCATGAGTTATGAGGAAAACAAAGCCGATATCGAAGCGGCGGCGGCGATCATCGAAGATACGCTCCACGTCAAAACTGTGCTTTTCGCCCCGGCAGCCGGGGAAATCGACGAACAGGTGCAGCAGGCAGCCACTGATTTGGATTACCGGCTGATTTTATGGTCCGTGGATACCATTGACTGGCAAAAACCCAAGGTCGAAACCATCGTCTCCCGCGTCGCCGATCAGGTAAAGGACGGTTCCATCATCCTGATGCACCCCACGGAAAATACGGCAGCGGCCCTTGACGGGATTCTCGACGTTTTGGCGGAAAAGGGATACCAGGCCGTTCCCGTATCCGCATTGATTGAATAACGGAGTAACTATATAAGATGATAAGAAAACAAGTTTTAGCCAACGGTTTGACTGTGGTATGCGAGGAGATTCCTTACGCCAATTCCGTCTCCATGGGGATCTGGGTGAAAACCGGCAGCCGTCATGAAGCACGGGAATATGCCGGGATCTCTCACTTTTTGGAACATATGAATTTCAAAGGCACGGAGAAAAGGGACGCCAGAGCTTTGGCGGAAGTGCTGGAATGCCGCGGCGGCCAGCTCAATGCTTATACCACAAAGGAATATACGAATTTTTACTGTCAGACGGTGAAGGAAGACTACGACCTCGCCATGGACGTTCTCTCCGATCTCTATTTGGCTTCCGTCTTTGACCCGGCGGAAACGGAGAAGGAAAAAAAAGTCGTCATAAAGATAGATTTCCTCAATGACGACAGC
>CALFRX010000046.1 GCA_937919295.1 uncultured Peptococcaceae bacterium
AGGATCCAAGCACCATGTCCTGGGTGGGCACGGCAACGGGATGACCGTCTTTGGGATTCAAAATATTATAGGAAGAAATCATTAGCAGTCTCGCTTCGGCCTGGGCTTCGGCAGAGAGGGGCACGTGGACGGCCATTTGGTCGCCGTCAAAGTCTGCGTTGTAGGCGGTGCAGACCAGGGGATGCAGTTTCAGGGCGCGGCCTTCCACCAGGATCGGTTCAAAGGCTTGAATGCCGAGGCGATGCAGGGTAGGCGCGCGGTTTAAAAGCACGGGATGGTCTGTGATGACATCTTCCAAAACGTCCCAGACCTCCGGACGCACCCGTTCCACCATACGCTTGGCACTCTTGATGTTATGGGCCATGCCATCTTTGACCAGGCGTTTCATCACGAAGGGTTTAAACAACTCCAAAGCCATTTCCTTGGGCAGACCGCACTGGTGCATTTTGAGTTCCGGCCCTACGACGATGACAGAACGGCCGGAATAGTCGACGCGCTTGCCCAAAAGGTTCTGACGAAAACGTCCCTGCTTCCCTTTGAGCATATCACTTAAGGATTTTAAAGGACGGTTGCCGGGGCCTGTAACAGGACGGCCGCGGCGGCCGTTGTCGATCAGAGCATCGACGGCTTCCTGAAGCATACGCTTTTCGTTGCGGACAATAATATCCGGCGCGCCGAGATCAAGGAGTCTCTTTAAGCGGTTATTGCGATTGATCACCCGGCGGTAAAGATCGTTCAGGTCCGAGGTGGCGAATCTGCCGCCGTCCAGCTGAACCATGGGACGGACTTCCGGCGGAATCACGGGGACAACATCTAAGATCATCCATTCCGGATGGTTGCCGGAATTCAAAAAGGCTTCGGCGACTTCCAGGCGGCGGATGGCGCGGATTTTGCGCTGTCCGCTGACCTCACCTAACTCGCTGCGCAGGCCTTTGGTCAGTTTTTCGAGATTGATTTCGACCAATAGTTCCTTTACGGCTTCGGCACCCATGCCAGCATGAAAGGCGGCGCCGTATTCATCACGGGCTTCACGGTATTCGTTTTCCGTCAGCAGCTGTTTTTTCATCAGCGGCGTATTCCCGGGATCAAGAAACAGCTGCAAGTACCACATAGGATACAAAATAGAGGATCTTTTCCAGAGCCCGGGGGGACATATCGAGGAGGAGTCCCATCCGGGAGGGAATTCCTTTGAAATACCAAATATGAGAAACGGGGGCGGCCAGTTCAATATGACCCATGCGTTCTCTTCTGACTTTGGCGCGGGTGACTTCCACGCCGCAGCGGTCACAGATCATTCCTTTATAGCGAACCCTTTTATATTTCCCGCAATGGCATTCCCAATCTTTAGTGGGACCGAAGATCCGTTCGCAGAAAAGGCCGTCTCTTTCTGGCTTTAACGTTCTGTAGTTGATCGTCTCCGGTTTTTTCACTTCTCCGTAAGACCAATCTCTGATCTGTTCGGGAGACGCTAAGGAAATGCGCATACGGTCAAAATTACTTACATCTATCAAGGATTATCTCTCCTTTCGTTTACAGTTCGGAGTAAAAGCATTGTCTTACGCTTAAAAACCTTCTTCCAGGTCGTCGTCGTCGCCGGTATTGCCGTCGTCGAGGACCTCTTCGCTGTCATCTGCTGTGAGACCGAGTCCGTCCATAAGATCAAGACTGTTTTCGTCGATATCGTCGTCTACATCGTCTTCTTCGATATTGAGGACGTCGGCAACTTCTTCGCCGTTGGCATCAAGCTCAATCATGGCGTCAGCCCTGAACTGAGGTTTCTCCGGTTTTTTGAATTCTTCGTCGAAATCTTCTTTGCTGCTGGGCAAATCCATGTCGTCGTCAAGTTCGCGAATTTCGATTTCTTCGTTATTGGCATTCAATATCTTCACGTCTAAGCAGAGACTCTGCAATTCCTTGATGAGAACCTTAAACGATTCGGGTACACCCGGTTCGGGAACGTTTTCACCTTTTACGATGCTTTCGTAGGTCTTGACGCGGCCCACCACATCGTCGGACTTGACGGTAAGGATTTCCTGTAAGGTGTAGGCGGCGCCGTAGGCTTCCAGAGCCCAGACTTCCATTTCACCGAAACGCTGGCCACCGAACTGGGCTTTGCCGCCCAGGGGTTGCTGTGTCACGAGGGAATATGGGCCGGTGGAACGGGCATGGATCTTATCATCAACGAGATGGTGCAGTTTCAGCATGTACATCACGCCGACGGTAACGGGGTTATCGAAAGGAAGACCGGTGCGGCCGTCTCTTAAAACACTCTTCCCGGTTTCAACAAAACCGGATTCTTTCAGAGCATCCAGAATATCGTCTTCCGAAGCGCCGTCAAAGACCGGGGTGGCGATATAAATACCGAGGTTTTTCGCCGCCCAGCCCAAGTGACACTCTAAGACCTGACCGATATTCATACGGGAAGGAACCCCCAGGGGATTAAGACAAATCTCAAGGGGCGTGCCGTCAGGCAGGAAGGGCATATCCTCCTCCGGTAACACCCGGGAAACGACCCCTTTGTTCCCGTGGCGGCCGGCCATTTTGTCACCAACGGAGATTTTTCGTTTTTGCGCGACGTAGACCCGGACAAGACGGTTGACGCCGGGAGCCAGTTCGTCGCCGTTTTCCCTGGAAAAAACGCGAATATCAACGACTTTCCCCTGTTCGCCGTGGGGAACACGAAGGGAGGTATCCCGGACTTCCCGGGCCTTTTCCCCGAAAATAGCCCTAAGCAGGCGTTCTTCGGCGGTTAGCTCCGTTTCGCCCTTGGGCGTCACCTTACCGACGAGGATATCACCGCTTCTGACTTCGGTACCGACGCGAATGATGCCTTGGGCATCAAGATCCTTTAAGATATCATCACCGACATTGGGAATGTCCCGGGTGATCTCTTCGGGGCCGAGTTTCGTATCACGGGCGTCGCATTCATATTCTTCAATGTGGACAGAAGTGAAATAATCATCTCTGACCAACCGTTCATTTAAGAGGATGGCGTCTTCGTAGTTATAACCTTCCCAGGTCATAAAGGCGACGACAACATTTCTGCCCAAGGCCAGTTCACCCTGGTCGGTGGCGGGACCGTCGGCCAAGACCTGATCTTTCGCAATCCGATCGCCCTTGTGGACAATGGGGAACTGATTGACACAGGTACCCTGGTTGGAGCGTTTGTATTTCAAAAGCTTATGGACTTCCAGCTCACCGTCGTCATGGCGGACGACAACCTGGTCGCCATCGACTTTTTCGACGACACCGTCAGCTTTGGCGATTTCCACCACGCAAGAGTCCACCGCTGCTTTGTATTCCATCCCGGTGCCGATAAAAGGTGCCTCGGTAACGAGGAGAGGCACAGCTTGACGCTGCATGTTGGCGCCCATCAGGGCGCGGTTGGCGTCGTCGTTTTCGAGGAAGGG
>CALFRX010000047.1 GCA_937919295.1 uncultured Peptococcaceae bacterium
ATCCCAGTGACCAGATTGCTCCCATAAGCTGCGGTTTAAAATCATCGGCGTGCGAATTTCAGCGTAACCGGCTTTCTGATGCAGCTCCCGCCAGTAATTTTCCAGTTCGTTTCTGAGGATCATGCCGTTGGGCAGGAAAAAGGGGAAGCCGGGGCCTTCGTCCATCACGGTGAAAAGACCCAATTCCTGGCCGATCCTTCTGTGATCCCGCTTTTTCGCCTCTTCCAGCAGTGCCAGGTATTCGTCAAGCTGCGCCTGTTTCGGGAAAGAAGTGGCGTAAACGCGCTGGAGCATCTTGTTCTTTTCATCGCCGCGCCAATAGGCGCCGGCGATGGACATCAGTTTAAAGGCTTTGATCTTTTCCGTGGAAGGCAGATGCGGCCCTGCGCAAAGATCAAGGAAATCGCCCTGCTGATAGGTGCTGATTTCGGCGTCCTCAGGCAGATCGTTGATGAGTTCCACTTTATAGTTTTCACCGCGATCGGCAAAATATTGCAGCGCCTCTGCTCTGGAAATCACCGATTTCATAAAAGGCCTGCCCTCTTTGGCGATGCGGGCCATCTCTTTTTCGATGACGGGGAAATCGTCCTCACTGAAGACGTGGGATGAATCAAAATCATAATAGAAGCCATCTTTGATGGCGGGGCCAATGCCGAATTTTGTATCGGGGAAGAGATTCTGCACCGCTTCAGCCAGCAAATGGGAACTGCTGTGGCGAAAGATCCGCTGCCCCGCTTCATCGTCCCAGGTGAGAATTTTCAAAGTAACGTCACGGTCAAGAACGGTATTCAAATCCCTGACTTCGCCGTCCACTTCGCCGCCGAGGGCGTTTTTCGCCAATTTATGGCTGATGCTTTTGGCCACCTCGGCAATGGTTACCTTTTCTTCATATTCCCGGCTGCCGCCGTCGGGAAACGTAATTTTAACACTCATATCAATAACCTCCCAAACAATAAAAAAGACGCGTCTCCAAAGAGACGAGTCATCACCCGCGGTTCCACTCTGTTTAAAGCAAACTGCTTTCCCTTGACGCCTTTAACGCCAGCGACGCGTTTTCCCATACTGATTTTCCGGGAAACGGTTCCGGAACGGTTTTCTCTTTTTTCTTTATACCAATGTCTTCCAGCCAAGGACATTTTTTCTGGTGGCGCCGGAAAAAGATACTCTTTCCATCTTAACCTTTATTATGCAATTACAAATATTATAATCGCCGGGAGATTTTTTGTCAATGGCATATCCTCACCTCCTTTTCATAAATTTTACTGAGGTGAATCTCTTGACCAATCAGAAACAATCCCATAAAAAAATATGGTCTTCCCTGCTTTTTTTAGGCCTTTGTCTTCTCGTAGCCTTTGGCGCCCGAGCCCTTTACACCCTTTGGGAAGACAGTAAGGTTGATACGGACACCCTGTTTTACGATGCTTTGGCCGACCTCAACGAATGGGATTCCTACCGCTACACCCTCGATGCCCGGCTGCTTCTGAATAATTTTAAGACAGCGGAAACCGTCGTCAGCGGTGAAATTGATACCGAGGGCAACCTTCACGTATTCGGCGAAATCATGGATACGGAAATGGAAGCCTACCAATTCGGCGAAACCCATTACCGCTTCAATTCCGCCGCCAGAAAATGGGTGCTGCTGGAAAACAGCCCCTTAACCACCAACGCCGTGCTGCTGATGGAAATTGAACCTGCCCTCAACTTCGCCTTTACGGAAACCATTTCCGTGACTTACAACGGGAAAGAAAGCGTCGGCGGCGACCGGCTCTTTCAATATACCGTCGTTCCCAAAGAGGGTTTTCATGTCGCCGACGCCTATTTTACCGACTTTACTTACGAGGTCGGTGTCAATGGCAGAACAGGGCAAATTGAGGAAGCCGTGATCTATGCCGCCTCCCGCACCGATGAGCAGAACCGCTTGGAAATCCTTGTGAATTTTTACGACATCAACGAAGATTTCGTACTGTCGCCACCGGAGAACTAATTGGATCAAGCGCTCACGAAGCTTCCTTATGGAGGATTTGGTTGATTTTCCCCGAAAATCAGGTATAATGAAACGTAAATCAGATGAGGATAAAGGAGCAAATTTATGAGCCGCGGCGCCAAAGAGGAAATAATCGATGTGTTTTGCAAAGAATTGAAAACTACGTCAATGGATAAAATCACCGTCACGGAGATTATTGAAAAATCAGGAATCAGCAGAAACACCTTCTATTATCATTTCGAAGATATTTACGACCTGCTGCGCCTCGTGATCGACAGGGAACAGCAAAAACTGACGGAAAGCTCTTTTCAACTCCAATCTTGGCAGGACGTTTTAAGGCACTTGATCCGCTACGCCAGAACCCATAAAAAAGAAATTTACCATATTTTTAATGCCCTGCCCAGGGAGCGCATCGAACAGTACATTTTTACGACCACCAAAGATATTCTCTATCAGATCGTCCGCCTCGACGCCAAGGGCTTGGACGTCAGTGAAGAAGATATAATGAGTATCGCTATTTTTTACCAGTACGCGATCACCGGTTTTTTCCTGCGCTTCCTCTGGGGCAACATGGAAATGAACGCCGATACCCAAATTGATAAATTATCCCTTGTTTTCGACGACAACATTCATCACGTCCTGGAAAAATGTGCCGAGCGTAACAAGCATAACAAATATATCGCAGAATGACATATCTCAAAAAAACTTTTGTCCTTTCAGGCAAATTATCAACGGAATTTACCTGAAAGGACATTATTTTATCACAAAACGCTACGGCGTTTCCTATGCGCGGGCTTAGGTACAAAGCAGCACGTTTACCGCAAACCGACTCTTGTCAAAAACCCGGATTTACGCGGGGAGTTTGTCGCGGCGCAGGCCCATGCGATGAACGACCAAAGAAAGCAGAACCGTGGCCGCACCGATGGCAGCGGTGATGGCGGCGTTCACAAAGATCAACGACACATCCTGGCCAAACATGATCTCCTTCAGTGCTCTCACGCTGTACGTGAAAGGCATATAGGGACTGATCGTTTTAAAGAACTCTGAAATCAGCTCCACGGGGAAAGTACCACCACAGGAGCAAAGCTGAAGGATCAGAAAGATGATGGCAACGCCCCGGCCGGAAATGCCGAACATCAGATTGAGCAACTGATTGATGAAGGCAAAGCATATTGACATCAAGATTGTCATACCGAAAAGCAGCACAATATTATTAACATTAACACCGATCAACAGCGTGCCGATGGCCACGGCAATACCCTGTAAGACAGAGACGAGAACAAAGGCGGGCATCGGCGCAAACACCGTTTGAAAGCGGGTGGCGGTGAGGCGGTTTTCCGGTCGCAGAGGCACCACGAAGAAGAGCAAAACCGCCCCAACCCAGCAGGCCAGAGAGATGAAGAAGGGGGCAAAACCCATGCCGTA
>CALFRX010000048.1 GCA_937919295.1 uncultured Peptococcaceae bacterium
GAAATTGACTTTAAATCTGGTGAAGCCCTGGCCTCCGCCGACCGCATCCAGACCTTTAAATTGATCGTGCGCTCTGTGGCCTCCCGTCACGGCCTCCATGCCACCTTTATGCCCAAACCCATTGAGGGCATCGCCGGCAGTGGTATGCATATGAATCAAAGCCTTTGCGATAAAGACGGCAACAACGTCTTTTTTGATGAAAACGGCAAGAACCAACTTTCTGAAACCGCGTATTATTATATCGGCGGTCTGCTGAAACATGTAAAAGCCTTTACCGCCATCACCAATCCCGTGGTCAATTCCTACAAGCGTTTGATCACCGGCTACGAAGCGCCGGTTTATATCGCCTGGTCCGGGAAAAATCGCAGCCCTCTTGTGCGCGTTCCCGCGAAGCGCGGTAACTCCACCCGGCTGGAGCTGCGTTCCCCCGATCCCGCCGCCAATCCATATCTGGCGGAAGCGGTGATGCTCGCCGCCGGTCTCGACGGCATTAAAAATAAAATTGAGCCGCCCCCGGCCTGTGACCGCAATCTATATCAAATGACCGCCATTGAGCTCAAAGAGTTGGGCATCGAATGCCTTCCTCATTCCCTTGATGAGGCCGTGAGAGAACTCTTAAAAGACGACGTTATCGTAGATACCCTGGGCGAACATGTGGTTAGCTGCTTCTGCGAAGCCAAAAGAGGAGAATTTGCCGCTTTTAACAGCACTGTAACGCCGTGGGAAATTGAGCAATATCTTGCCAAATATTGATAAACGGAGGAATTCCCTTGAAAGTTGATTTTACCAAAATGAACGGACTCGGCAACGATTTTATTATCCTTGACGGGATCCATAAAGAACTGCCCGAAGACCTCAGCGACTTTGCCAAGAAGGTCTGCGACCGTCATTTCGGGCTCGGCGCCGACGGCGTTCTGCTTGTGCTCCCATCAGATCTCTGCGATATCCGGATGCGGATCATCAACAGCGACGGCACTTTTGCCCAAATGTGCGGCAACGGCATCCGCTGTTTCGCGGCGTACGTCTATAAAAAAGGTTTTGTTACTGAAACCGAAATGACTGTGGAAACTGACGCCGGC
Source organism: uncultured Peptococcaceae bacterium (assembly GCA_937919295.1). Lineage (GTDB taxonomy): Bacteria > Bacillota > Dehalobacteriia > UBA7702 > UBA7702 > UBA7702. The sequence goes on from CALFRX010000048.1 coordinate 1,080, forward strand.
ACGATTCGTCCCCGCCTTGTATTTAACGGGGATACTGTGAAAAAGGTGGAAGTGGATATGGGCGTACCCCGCCTGGATCCCAGCTCCATCCCGGTGAATATCGGCGGGGAAAAGGCCATCGGCTACCCCTACCTGTTTCAAGATGAGGAAATCGAGCTGAACTGTGTTTCCATGGGTAACCCCCACGTGGTAACCTTTTGGAAACGATTGACCGAAGCGCCCTTTGAGCTCCTCGGGCCCAAACTGGAAAAAGATTCCCTGTTCCCGGAAAAAACCAATGTGGAATTTGTAGAAATCGTCAACGATGGGGAAATCAATGTGCGCGTGTTTGAACGGGGCTGCGGGGAAACGTTGGCCTGCGGCACGGGAGCATGTGCCTCCATGGTGGCATCGGTGCTGAACGGCTACACCGGCAGAGAAGTCACGGTGCGCCTACGTGGCGGCAACCTGATCTGCTGCTGGCATGAAAATGAGCATGTGGTAATGACCGGCCCCGTGGCCTTTGTGGCAGAGGGCGTTTACGAATACAACCTTTGAAGGAGAAGGGAAGGAGCATGACATGAAACAGGAAGCCAAACGGATGCAAAGCATTCCTCCTTATCTTTTTGCCCGCATCGAAAGAAAAATCGACGAATTGAAAAGCTGCGGCATCGATGTGATCAGCCTCGGCATCGGCGACCCTGATTTGCCGACGCCGGATTTCATCGTTGAAAAAATGGCGACAGAGATCAAAAATCCCGCCAATCATCAGTATCCCTCTTCCGTGGGGATGCTTTCCTTCCGCCAGAGCGTGGCCCAGTGGTATCAAAAACGCTTTGGTGTAGAGCTTGACGCCAAAACGGAAGTGGTGTCCCTGATCGGTTCCAAAGAGGGGATCGCCAATATCAATTACTGCTATGTGGATCCCGGCGATATCAACCTCATTCCCGATCCCGGTTATCCCGTTTACGGCATCGGTACAATGCTGGCCGGGGGGGAACCCTATTATATGCCGCTGAAAGAAGAAAACGGCTACCTGCCGGATTTTACTGCCATCCCAGCGGAAATTGCCGCCAAAGCCAAGCTGATGTTTTTGAACTATCCCAACAATCCCACGGGGGCGACGGCCACAAAAGAATTCTTTGCAAAAGCCGTTGCCTTGGCGAAAAAATACGATATTATCATCTGCCACGACGCCGCCTATTCCGAAGTTTCCTACGATGGCTATATTCCCCCGAGTTTTATGGAAGTAGACGGAGCGAAGGATGTGGCCATCGAATTCAATTCCGTTTCCAAGCCCTTTAATATGACCGGCTGGCGCGTGGGTTTTGCCGTGGGCAACGCTAAGGTGATCGAAACCTTGGGCCGTTACAAGAGCAACGTTGATTCCGGCGTCTTCCAGGCGGTGCAATACGCCGCCATGAGCGGTCTCGCCCAAGGCGACGCGGCCATTCAAGAAATGCAGCGGATCTACGCCCGCCGCCGTGACGTTGTGGTCGATGTGTTCAATGACCTTGGCTGGCAGCTGAAAAAACCACAGGCAACGTTTTACATCTGGGCGCCGGTGCCGAAGGGTTATACCTCAGAAAGTTTTTCTGAATACGTTTTGGAAAAAACCGCCGTGATGCTGACTCCCGGTAACGGCTACGGCCCCAACGGCGAAGGTTATTTTAGGATTTCCCTAACCATTGCCGAAGACCGGGTCATTGAGGCGGCAAACCGCTTAAAGAACCATTTGGATAAGGTTACCTTCTGATGCCGACTTATTATAACGCCGCCAAAATCAATTTGTTTTTGCAGGTGGAGGGGAAACGGAAGGACGGTTACCATGAGCTGACCAGCGTAATGCAGTCCGTTTCCCTGTTCGACCGGGTCACCGTCGACTTCGAACGGACTGTTTTTTCACTCCATTGCGGCGGCGCGGATCTTGGTCCGACGGAAAAGAACAGCGTTTATCGCATGTGGCGGCTGCTGAAAGAACGCTATGATCTCCCCGGTGAAATCGCCGTCACCCTGGAGAAAAAGATTCCGGTCGGTGCGGGCCTCGCCGGCGGCAGCGGCAACGCCGCCGCTGTGCTCCGTGGCGTCAGCGACCATTACCGGTTGGTTTTAAGTGAGGAAGAGATTGTCGCCGTCTGCTTGGAAATTGGCGCTGACGTGGCCTTTTGCTTTTTTGGCGGCACCATGCTGGCCACCGGTATCGGCGAGCGCTTAAAACCTCTGCCGCCACTGCCTAACTGGGATATCCTGCTCTTTAACGGCGGCTTTCCCGTCTCCACGCCGGAGATCTTCAAAGCCTACGATGAGATTGCCCTCGGTGTGGAGCAAGTACCCGTTGAGATGATGCTCCACGCTTTGGAAAAAGGCAGCAGAGAGGGGATTCTCAGCTCCCTCTACAATGGTTTGGAAAAGGTAACGTTTCCTCGCTATGCCGCTTTGAGAAAGCTCTCCGACCAACTGAAGGAATACGCGCTGCCTCACCTGATGAGCGGCAGCGGCCCCACGGTGTTCGCTTTGGTTTCGGAGAAAGTCGCGCAAAACCTGCTCAAAGCACCCCATCCGGAATGGGGCCGTATGGATCACGTTCATCCCGTGACCAAGGGCATTTTCAGCGAAGAAGAGTTTAATACTTATTTTGATAGAAACATTAAATATTAGTATATGAAATGAAGAGGTTGATTCCTTCATATGATCTAAAAAGAAAGGAGCTTTGCGCTCCTTTCTTTTTTGCATGTCCAGTCAGTGTAAAGAGATATAAAATAAAAAGATTACCTTTTATGTTGGGGATTCCACTTTTCAATGGATGTACAAACCAAAACCTGTCACAAGGAGGGGCGCAAGCGCAAAAGGGAAGGGACAGCGAAGCCGTTGAGAATAAACATAAGTTTTACTTGTATTCTGTTTTAGTAATGTTTATAATAATTTTAGAATTATGGTTTTATCATCTCTCTTTTTTTCCTGAAGCATGATACGATCCCCTCATCATTTTGATTATATATGGTGAACATTTTTTTGTGCTAAAAAATATGAACATATAATAACAATGATGGTAATAATAGGGTAACGGGCGTAAGTCAAGGTCTAAATGGAAATTTAGCAACAACATATTATCGATATTATACCAGTAATAAAAAGGTAATTGAAGCAGATATTAATATAAATAAAAGCTATCCCTGGGTAAATTCATCTATGAGTGGCTACTATGATGTTCAAAATGTAATTACACATGAGGTGGGTCATGTTGTGGGTCTATGTGATATTTATGATTCCTGGGCTACTGAGATAACAATGTATGGTTCTGCTTCAACAGGAGAGATAAAAAAGAGAACTTTAGAGACACATGATACCGTATCAGCAAATCACCTGTATTAATTTTGTAGAAAAAGGAAGGAGAAAATCCTATGCAAAAGAGAATTATTGCAGGACTATCCGGTTTATTGTGTTTCGTCGTTGTGTGCGGTATTTTGATTGCAAATCACGCATTAAAAAACAATTCCGATGAAGAGATTACAGTCAGAGAATCTTCCATTCAAATTGACGGTCCCATAGAGCAGTTGTTGGATGAATCGCAAATCATCGTCGCTGGTGTTGTTAGCGAGGAATTGCCCGGGTTCTATACGAATCCAAAGGGGGATCAGATCAGCGCAAAAACCGGGGAGAAGATCACCAATGCCTGGGAAACCGATTATTTGGTAAAGGTGACCAAGGTCTATAAGGGGGAACCTTACAGCACGGATACCATCCGGGTCAAAACCTGGAACCGTATCGGCCTGCCGCCTCTGGAGGAGGGAAAATTTACTTACGAATCCGATGAACCGGAGTTTTATCTGGAAGCGGGCAAGTCGTGTGTGCTCTGTCTGGCCTATTCAGAGGAATCTACATTGAACACCGGGGAGTTTGGCTACGAGGTAGTTTGGAGAGACCGGGGATATTTTTTGACCGGTACTGAGGGTGTTTATCAATCGACCTCATTTGAAATGAACGAAGCCGATATTGCGAAAGAGGCCGCCGCTGCCGAAGGTTATATGGAACGGCTCGCCGCCCAGAAGTCAACGGATGCAACGGAATAAAGGTTGTTCAATCAATGATGGTGAAAGGAGAAGATATGAAACAACGATCATCTATCAACGGGAAAGCGCCGATGCCTCTAAGGAGCCTTCTTGGGGCCGCCCTACTGCTGCTCATGTTATCCACACCGTTGGCGGCCCAGAGCTATGCGGGTGAAGCTCTGGACGCGACAAGAAGCGTCTCCCGATCCGCCGACGTTATCGTCAGCGCCACAATTAGCGGCCTCAGCGACGTTGGGGAGAGTTTCCATTATACTGACGGACGTGTGGAAACGGCAGACTACCTGAAGGTCACCGCCACCGTGTCCAAAGTCTGGAAGGATGGCACCGGCAGTGTTGACACCGCGCTTACCTTCTTTGTGCTCAAAGGGGAAACCATTGTGATTCCCCTTACCGACACAACCACCCAAAGCGTCAATGTAGACGGTGTGGACAGCACATCGGGATATCAGTCCATCAAGGATAAGGGAGCGGCGGCGCTCTTCTCCCTGAAGATCAAACACCCCCCCGATACTAAGACCATGCTGGTGGCGAAGGATTACGCGGTTCAGGCCGCGCCGGGTACTCAATTTGATGCGGGGCCCGTTTCCACAAATCAGAACCATATTCTCTTTGAAAAGGAGCTGCTCACCACCTTCTTTGATTTCAGCAGTGATCAGCGGGATACGCCCCCTGCCTGGCTGGAAGGGAGAATGGAGGTGCTCAATGTCTTGGGCGTTTTCCAAGGCTATCCCGACGGTTTGCTGCGGCCCAATGACAACATCAGCCGGGAAGAATTTGTGACCTTGCTGGCGCGGGTATTCTCTTTCAATGACGTAACGGCAACCTGCTCCTTTCAAGATGTGTCCGTCGACGATTGGTTTTATCCCTACGTGGCTTCAGCGGAAAAGGCTGGGATTGTCACCGGCGTCGGCAATCAGAAATTTGGTGCGGGACAGAAAGTTACCCGCCAGGACGCCATTACCTTGATCGCCCGGGCAATCGTAAAATATCAGGGTAAACAGTTGCCGGACGCGGCGAAAACGGCTGAATTCCTCGCCGCTTTTAGCGATGGCAACGCCGTCGCCACTTACGCCAAAGGGCCGGTGGCGCTTCTTAGCCAGGAGGGTATTATCAAGGGTTACGCTACCATCGATGGTATTGCCCTCAAGCATGCTAATCCGATCACCAGGGCAGAAGTCTGCCAGATATTCTATTTTGTAAAATTTCAATGAAATCAGGTATATGATCATCTGAACCTTTGATAGGGCGCCTACCATAGCGGCAGGCGCCCCTTTGCGAGGAGCAAGGAGAAACATGGAGAACACCTTTGGTTGGTGGATCCTCCAAAAGGTGACCTTTGTGAAATACACTCCCCTGCGTGGCCTTTCCGATTCGTTGAACGCTTATGGCATCCCCCATCTGATGAGTGGCAGCGGCCCCACGGTGTTCGCTTTGGTTTCGGAGAAAGCCGCGCAAAACCTGCTCAAAAAGAAAAACCCAAAGCTGGGTTGTGCCAATCACGTTTTCCGGGTAGGGCAGGGGGTTTTCAGCGAAGAGGAATACCAAAATTACATGGGAAATTAATCAGGATGATACTGGGACGGTTTGGACTGCGCACCTAATGGTATACAGATTGGGGACAGTGAGATAACCGCAATTTTATGAATTTCGGAGGGGGTTTTAAGCCTGTTCTTATTCAAATATATGCATTCGCATTTGAACGGGCTGAAAAAGCTCTCGGCACAGGCGTTATCCCAACAGTTACCCTTGCGAGACATACCATGCCGTATGCCGAGCCGATTATGAGGACGTCGCTGGGGAGATTTACCGTTTGCGCGAGGATAAGCAGAAGCTTCATTTGGAAAGCGCCGGGCGGGATGAGCAGAAAAAACCCCTTGCCGACAGGGGCGCTTTCCTACGGGAGCAGCCAACCGCCCTGACCGTATACGATGAGTCGCTTGTCTGGCGGTTGATTGAAAAGGTCATCGTCTACGAAAATAGATTCACTGTGGAATTCAAGTTTGGCGTGACGGTAAAGGTGAAAATAAAGATTTGAGGGCATCTTATCTTATTCAGGATAAGTTGCTCTCTTTGTCGTCTGAAAAAAAATATTGACAAAATCTGATGTGAAGCATATACTAATCATACATCAAATAATTTTGATATGAGGTGACTGCTTAATGAATTTATATGAAGAACATGCAAAGGTATTTAAAGCGTTTTGCGACGAAAAACGTCTTCGGATACTGAAGCTGCTGCGGAACGGTGAACAATGCGCCTGTGTTTTGCTGGAACAGTTAGACTTAGGACAGTCGGGGCTTTCCTACCACATGAAGATACTGGTTGAGTCGGGTATTGTGGAAAGTCGGCAGGAAGGAAAATGGACACATTACAAAATCAGTGAAAGGGGCAGCGCTTATGCAGGTGCTTTGCTGAAGGAGCTGACGACACCAAATATTATGACAGCTGAAAGTAAATGCTGTGACCAATAAAAGCCATCATGGAGATGGCTTTTATAAAACACAATACATCAAAATTATTTGATATGTTGTCCTTAAACTGAAAGTGAGGTTGATATCTTATGCAAATACTAAGATCCATTTGGGACTTTTTCCAGTATCAGATTCTCGGTATGAAATGGCTGGAGGGATTGATCGGAAGTGGCCTTTCCGGGCTGGGACTGGACACTTCCACCCGTTTGATCGGTAGCCTCGAGTTTTTTCTCTATGATGTGATTAAAATTACGATTCTTCTGTGTTTCCTGATCTTCCTCATCAGTTACATTCAGAGCTATTTTCCACCGGAACGCAGTAAGAAAATATTAGGTCGGTTTCACGGTATCGGTGCTAACTCCGTTGCGGCCTTGCTGGGCACAGTGACGCCGTTCTGCTCCTGCTCTTCTATCCCGCTCTTCATTGGATTTACATCGGCGGGGCTACCTGTTGGCGTGACGCTTTCATTCCTTATTTCCTCCCCCATGGTC
>CALFRX010000049.1 GCA_937919295.1 uncultured Peptococcaceae bacterium
GCTCCCCTTCCCGCCCTTCCCCTGAGAAAGTTTGGCTTTATTGACAGTCTGACGCGGCCACTTTCGTGACCGCTTTCATTTTTTGTACTTATGCTTCGTTTTCTTCTATTCTTCTGTTTCTTCTTCTGTCATCTGCGCCGTCAATTCCACCAGTCTACCGGTGATACGCACATAGGCTCCGGCATCTTCTTCCCCTAAAAGGCGCAGCATCTCTACGGTTTTTTCGTAAAGCTTCCGATGATGGATTTTGGCCGTTTCCTCTCCCTTGGAGGTAAGATTTACCAGAACGCGTCGGCGGTCGATAGGGTCGATATCCCGGGTTATGAGACCTTTCCGTTCCAAGCTGTTGAGGGTGGCGGCAATCCGGGCAGAACTGATACCCATGATCTCACGAATCTCACCGGGAACCACAGACCCATGCTGATCGGCGATATATTGCAGCACAAAGCACTCCCCGTGCATGGATTGGCTCATCTGCCGGTGGGGTTTTGTCTGGCGCAATAAACGCATTTTTTCCATAAATTCTATGGCCAGTGCAGGGTAATCCATGAGGCCACTTCCTCTCCAACATACTAATAGAATTAGAAGTATAATAGTATTAGGTATTTTTGTCAAGGGGTATTTTTCTTCGCTGCCCTGATTTTCCCCGGCAAAGGCAAAGGCGGTAAAACATTTGCTGCCTGCCACTGCTCAGCGGGTTTTTTGGTAGCATGACCATAAAAAAATCGGCTTCTGATTTTCATCGAAAACCGATTCTCCTTTTAGGGGATTTCTGTCTAAGTAAGCTCCGCAAAGAACGTATCATAAAGGAAAGGAGCGCCATTTCATTCTTCGCCGTCATTTCCGGCGAGGAGACTCCTTTTAAAACCGTAGAGGAAATAGATCACAAGACCGATGGCAATCCAGACGACAAAGCGGATCCAGGTCACAAGGGGCAAATTTAGCATCAAATAAACGGACATCAAAACCGAAACAACGGGCAGCACCGGCACATAAGGTACCCGAAAAGGCCGCTCTAAATCCGGCTTCTTCCTACGCAGCACGATCACGCCGATGGCCACCACCGTAAAGGCGCTGAGGGTGCCAATATTGGCCATTTCGGCAATGATTTCCACGGGGAAAAAGGCACTGACAAAGGCGATGGCGGCGCCGATCAGCAAAAGATCAAAAAGGGGGGTTTGATATCTCTGATGAATCCTGGCAAAAACCGGCGGCAAAAGCCCATCCCTAGACATGGCGTAAAAAATTCTGCTTTGGGCAAAAATCACGGCAATCAAAACGCTGGTCAACCCAGCCAAAGCCCCAACGGAGATGAACGCCCCCGCCCAACGAATGCCAGTGGCGAGGAGCGCCGAGGAAATCGGGGAAGGCGTATCGAGAGACGTGTATTTTTGCATTCCCGTCAAAACAGCGGCCACAGCGATATAGAGCATAGTGGAGATCAACAGCGAACCGATGATCCCCCGAGGAAGATCGCGCTTGGGGTCCTTGACATCTTCCGCCGCGGTGGCCACGGCGTCAAAGCCGATATAGGCAAAGAATACGATGGCGGCCCCATGCATGATGCCACTGAAACCAAAGGGAGCAAAAGGCACCCAGTTGGCTGTTTCCACCCGAGTCAAGCCCAAGGCAAGGAAAAGCCCAATGACCAATATTTTGATCAGAACGATGATTTTAATGGCAGTAGTGCTACCTTTGGTACCGAAAACAGATACGGCGATGACCAATCCCGTGATAATCACGGCAAAGAGATTGATCACGCCGCCGTCAAAAGGGGATTTTGTCAAAGACACCGGCAGCGTGACTCCCATGGAAAGTAAAAGATCGTTAAAGTAGGAGCTCCAACCCACGGCGACGGCACCGGCAGCCACCAGGTACTCCAAAATCAGGTTCCAGCCGATCAGCCAGGCAATGATTTCCCCCATGGAGGAATACGTAAAAGAGTAGGCGCTGCCCGCCACAGGATCGAGGGACGCCATCTCCGAATAGCAGAGGGCGGCCAAGGTTGCCGCGAAGCCGGAAATCACGAAGGAGATAATCACCGCAGGACCGGCGTACAACGCTGCGGCCACCCCGGTGAGAACAAAAATCCCGGTTCCGATAATCGCGCCTACGCCCAAAAAAGTCAATTCCACGGAACCCATCACCCGTTTTAAACTCTGCTTTTCTCTGCTATGGTCAATGCCGACGGGCTTTACCCGGAACAACGCTTTTGAAATACCCATGAAACCGCTCCCATCAGACGTTTTTTTTAGTTTCTCTGAATCCCCTGATTTTATGCGGCGCAAAGATAAAGCGGCAACAGCATGTGCTGTTGCCGTCAGGCTGTAGACAAAATACGGGAAGCGGCTTTTTGTAGTTTCGCTTTGATGGCCTTTACCCGGTGTACCACGGAAAATACCGCTAATATCTCGGTAAGGGCGCACCACTTATCCGCCAGGATCACGAGAACACTCTCCCTGTATCGGGGCAGTGACAAATTGAGGGGAAACATATGCTTCACAATGATATCCTCTTCTTTGGCGTTGAGGCGGAAATCTTCCCGGGCATTCAACAACGCCTTTTTTGCGTGCCGAAAACCGTGGAGACGGTGACTGTCGTCCGCCTCATGCCAATCATAGAGAAAATAATCGTGAAGCAAGGCGCCGCGCACCAAACTGCGCCGGTCAACCTTGATTCTCCACCAAACGGCCAGTCGTAAGCTCGTATAAGCCACTGCCACGGAGTGGTCAAAGCAGCTGACTGTTCCGTGCTGGATAAAGAGCTTTTCTCGCTGCATCTGCCCTGACAAGAGAATTTCTTCACCGTGATAGAGCAGTAACGATTCCAGTTCTGCTTTTTCTCTTTTTTTCTGTTTTTGTTTCATATATTCACCTGTCCCTCGCCACAGCCAAGGCAACGCGGTTTTACTTTGGCTTTATTTTATTGGATTTTCGTGTCCATTCAGTGATTAATCAGGCAAAATTACGGCAAAACAAAAGAAGTGGAAGCATAAACAAGAAACGCCTCTGTCAGATACCTAAGAAGAAGACAAATCCCCTTTCAACCATGATTTCTATCACTATTTTACGAAAAACCTCCGGCCATGATAAGGGATTTCGCTTATTTTTCCTTTTCCGCCCCGTCTTTTTCCTTGCAATCTTTACAGTAGCCGTACATCTCCAATTTATGACCTGTGATTTGGAAATCGTCGTTAATCAGTTGCGGCGCGAGACCTTTTAGGGGACAGGAATCGATTTTCACCACTTTATGGCAGTTTAAACAGACGGCGTAATGTTTATGCTCATTGCGATTCAGCTCGTAGAAGGCTTTTTCGCTGTCGGTAAGCACGGTTTTCACCGCCACGTTTTCCCTGACGAAAAGCTCTAAAACCCGATATACCGTGGAAAGCCAGATAGAACAGTCCTCTTTCTCGATCAAACTGCATATTTCCATAGCGCTCAGGGGCTTTTTCGCCTGTTCCAACACGCATAAAACGTATTGACGCTGTTTTGTTTTTTTAAGGCCGGCAGGCCAACCCGATGGTACTTCTTTCAATGGCTACGCACCTCTTTTCCCCGATGCTTCTACTATTATTACCCGAACAAACTTTTACCGCTACTTATCTTTTAGCGCCCTCTCGTATAACCCGAAAAAAGCGCAAAAATTCATTGGCTCCGGGCTGTTTTGATACCGGCTATCACCCTTTTTACCAGCAAAACCGCGACCAATACGGCAACGGAGACCAAGGCGGTGAAGCCGCCGGGGGCGACGTTGATATAATAGGAAGAAAACAGGCCGGACATGATATCGATCACGCTGAATAAAACGGAAAGCAGCAGCGTCACGCGGAAACCTCTGTTAAACTGCAACGCCGTGGCCACGGGCAGCGCGATCATGGAGCTTAACACAAGCACGCCGACAATGCGGATCGAAACGGCAATGGCCGAGGCTACCAAAATAGAAAACACGTAATTGATCAGGCGCACCCTTACTTTGGCGACTTTGGCCGCCTCTTCATCGTAGGCGATGTAGACCATCTGATGATACAGAAAAATCAGGGCCAGTACCGAGATAAAACTGAGGATCATCACCATATACGTATCGGTTCGGGTGACCGTCAGGATACTGCCGAAAAGGAAGGAATCGGCGTTGGCGTGGAGTTTTCCCGAGCTGATGATCGTAATGGCAGTACCGACGCTCAAAGAAAGCACGATGGCAAGAATGAGATCCGTGTATTTTTTAAAGTAAGCACGCAAAAACTCAATAAGAGCGCCGCAGATGGACGTAAAGACAAAAGCGCCGAGGATGGGACTTTGATCAAAAAGCAGACCGATGGTGATCCCGGCCAAAGAGGCGTGGGACAGGGTGTCGCCAATCATGGAATAACGCCGAAGCACCAGAAAAACGCCGATACAGGGGCAAAGAATCGAAATGAACACCGAAACCAACAGGGCGTTCTGCATAAAAGCATAACTTAGCATGGATCAGATCCTCCCTTTTTCGCCGAGGTATTCCACGGCGTATTTCTGGGGCGTACAAATGTGTCCTTTGCCCCCGGAGAGATGATAGATCAGAGTGGAATTGGCCATGGCGGCGCTGAGGTTATGCTCCACGGATACAATGGTGATGCCCTTTTCCGTGTTGAGTTTTTTCAAAAGACCGTAAATCTCCTTTTGACTGTCGATATCGACGCCGGTGGAAGGCTCGTCCAAAAGAAGCAGATCCGGTTCGCCCATGAGGGACCGGGCGATGTGAGCCTTTTGGGTCTGACCGCCGGAAAGCGTC
>CALFRX010000050.1 GCA_937919295.1 uncultured Peptococcaceae bacterium
CGGCACGCCGGGCATTGGCTTACGATACCGACGGCCTTGTTTTCAAATTGAACGATTTTCGCTATCATGATTTGATCGGCGCCACCGCCAAAGCGCCCCGGTATGCCATTGCCTATAAATTTCCGGCGGAAGAGAAGGAAACCACGCTGAAGGAAATCAGCATTTCCTTGGGTAGAACCGGCGTGCTGACACCATTGGGTATTTTGGAACCTGTTTTTTTGGCGGGATCGTTGATCAGCAAGGTCAGCCTGCATAACCCCGATTATCTGAAAGAGAAAGATATCCGCGTTGGCGACCGGGTAGTGATCCATAAGGCCGGCGACGTCATTCCCGAAGTGGTCCGCTCCCTGACGGAGAAACGCCAGGGAAACGAAGAACCCTTTGCCTTTCCCGATCATTGCCCTGTCTGCGGTGAGCCGGTGGTACGCCTTGAGGAGGAAGTGGCGCTGCGCTGCGTCAACGAAAGCTGTCCCGGTCGGATCAGAGAAAACATCAAACATTTCGTTTCCAAAAACGCCATGGATATCGAGGGCCTCGGCCCTGCCATTACCGCCACGCTGCTAAAAAAAGGGCTGATCAAAGACGTCGGCGACATCTACCGTCTAAAAGCCGAAGAGCTGATTCCCTTGGAAAAAATGGGGGAAAAGAGCGCCGCGAATCTTTTAAAGGCCATTGAAAAAAGCAAGGAAGTGGGCTTTGCCCGGCTCCTTTACGGTCTCGGTATCCGCCACGTCGGTGCTGTCACCGCCGCCAATATCGCCGCTTACTTTGTTTCCATGGACGCTTTATTGGATGCAGTGGCAAAAGACGACCATAGTGCCCTTGCCGAATTGGATGAAGTCGGCGAAATCATTGCCGACAGCCTGATGCGCTTCTTTAAGGTGGAAAAGAACTTGGAACTCATGGAAAAGCTCAAGGCCTATGGCCTCAAGATGACCGCGGAAAAGCCTGTCGAAGGTCATCTTAACGGAGAGACTTTTCTCTTCACCGGCACGCTGCCGACGCTCAAGCGCCACGAAGCCGAAGCCATGGTCAAGGCCAGAGGGGGTCGTATTTTAAGCGGCGTCAGCAAAAATCTCGATCATCTCGTGGCCGGTGAAAAAGCCGGCTCGAAGCTGGACAAAGCCAATAAACTCGGCATTCAGATTCTGTCGGAAGCAGAATTTTTAGCATATATCAAATAGGAGGACGCGGTCATGAGTAGGATACGGCGGCTGATCGTCGAAAAAAAGGACGGCTTTAACGTCGAGGCGGAGCAGGTACGGCAGGATTTGAGCCATACCCTCGGCATCACGGGTTTAACGACCTTGCGCATATTCAATATCTACGACGTGGAGGGACTCAGCGAAGAGGAACTGGAAAAAGGCAAGAGACTGGTGTTTTCCGAACCTCCAGCTGACGATTGCTACGATGAGGAACTGCCCCTTTACGGTGGGGAAATCGCCTTTGGCTTCATGTATCTCCCCGGTCAGTACGACCAGCGGGCCGATTCCGCGGCCCAATGCCTTGAAATCATCACCGGTCACCGCGTCGAGGCGCTGCGCTGTTCCCGGGTTTGGGCGATGACCGGGGAAATCAGCGAGGAGGAACTGGCGAAGATCAAAAGCTATGCCATCAACCCCGTGGATTCCACGGAAGTATCTTTACATAAGCCCTCTTCCATCCGGGAGGAGGCGCCGCCCCCCAACCCCGTTGCGGAGATCAGGGAATTTCTCACCATGGACGACGGTGCTTTTAAAAACCTCTATGAAAGCCTTTCCCTGGCCATGAGCGAAGAGGATTTTTATTTTACCAGGGATTATTTCTTGAAAGAAAACAGGAATCCCACGATGACGGAAATCAAGGTGCTGGATACGTATTGGAGCGACCATTGCCGTCATACTACGTTTATGACCGTCATTGACCACGTTTCCTTTCTCCCCGGTTTTTTCACGGAACCGGTAAAAAGAGCCTGGAAAGAATATCTTTGGACCAGAACGGAAGTATATCAAGAACCCGATATGGGCAAAAAGCCCCCCTGTTTGATGGATATCGCCACCATTGCCATGAAGGAAATGCGCAAAAACGGCGCTCTTGACGATCTCGACGAAAGCGACGAAATCAACGCCTGCACCATCAAGATCAAAGTCGATCATGAGGGAAAAGACGAAGATTGGCTTTTTCTCTTTAAAAACGAAACCCATAACCATCCCACGGAAATCGAGCCCTTTGGGGGCGCCGCCACCTGTTTGGGCGGGGCGATTCGAGACCCCCTTTCCGGCAGAGCCTATGTTTACCAGGCCATGCGCGTAACCGGCGCCGCTGATCCCCGCATACCCGTGGAAAAAACCTTAAAAGGCAAACTGCCCCAGCGTAAAATCTGTAAGGAAGCGGCCAGGGGTTACAGTTCCTACGGCAATCAGATCGGCTTGGCCACCGGTAAGGTCGCGGAAATCTACGACGACGCCTTTGTGGCCAAACGGTTGGAAGTCGGCGCCGTGGTGGGCGCCGCGCCCCAAGAGAACGTCCGCAGGGAAGCGCCGCAAAAAGGCGATATCGTTCTGCTCTTAGGCGGCCGCACCGGCAGAGACGGCATCGGCGGCGCCACCGGCTCTTCCAAAGAACATACGGAGGAGAGCATCAAAAAGAGCGGCGCGGAAGTACAAAAAGGCAATCCGCCCACGGAAAGAAAACTTCAGCGCCTCTTCAGAGACGGTGAAGTAACGAAAATGATCAAGCGCTGCAATGATTTTGGCGCCGGTGGTGTTTCCGTTGCCGTGGGAGAACTCACCGACAGCCTTTTTGTCGATCTCGACCAAGTACCGCTGAAATACAGCGGCCTCGACGGCACCGAAGTGGCGGTTTCCGAATCACAGGAACGCATGGCCGTGGTTATTGCCGCTGATGACGAGAGAGCTTTTATGGCAAAGGCCCGGGGGGAAAACTTAGAATGTACGAAAATCGCCCTGGTAACCGACAGCAACCGCTTGGAAATGGTTTTCAAAGGACAAAAGGTTGTGGA
>CALFRX010000051.1 GCA_937919295.1 uncultured Peptococcaceae bacterium
CGTCACGATTCCCGGTGTAACCTTTGGTGACATGTAAACACCAAAGGTTACACCGGGAATCGTGACGCCCCAGGTAAAAAAGGCCGGAATTTTAGCAAACCAATCCCGCAGCACTGCCCAAAGCGCAGAAAAGCCCATGGCGCCAAAAAGAATTGCCGCTTTTTTACCGCCCCTGTCGCCGATGATCAAGGTTTCCGCCGCGGCTTGTCCCATGGGGAACGGCAATTCTTGGGTTTCTACGAAGAACTTCCGAAACAGCGCTGTAAAGATCAAACCGAGAATCACGCCGGAAAGGGCGATCACAAGCAGGGAAATTTGAAACCTCAGATCACTGCCGGTATCCAGTTTCAGCATCCAAATCCCCGGCACGGTAAAGGCGATGCCCCCGGCGACCATGGCCCCGGCGCTCATGATCGTGTGGGCTACGTTAATTTCATTGATATTCGTCTTTCCCATGAGTTTCAGGGAAAACATCGAAACCAAGGCCACAAAAATGATGGGCCACGGCAAGGAACTCGCCTTTAAAGCAATGTACATGGAAGACATTGTGATGATCAGTGAACCGAGGCAGCCGATGAGCACACCGCGGAGGGTAAATTGTTCCCGAAAGCTTTTTGCGTATTGAATCTCTTTTTCTGTCATTTTGAACCTCGCTACTGTAAAATCTAAAACTTAAAACTAAAAATAATGAATAATCTTTTCTGATTATACTGGAGATTCGTCATAAATGCAATACTTTTATTATGAAAAATGTAGACTTATTCTCTGATATGTATATTTATTATAAATAACCGCTCCCTGTTTTATTATCTCCACTGGATTAACGTCGTATTTTCGCGGTATGACAACGCCGCTCTACGAAATCAAGCCTTAATATGAGATTTAGTGAATATTATACCGTACAACAATAATCCCCGACTACCATTTAAAAGCTGTTTAAGCAAATTTTTACAAGAGACTTTGAAAGCGAAGTGATATATGTGATATTTTATACTTGTATTAGTATAATTATACTATATAAAACAAAACCGGCGCTTTGCGCGCCGGGTAACAACCTTATTAATGAGAAGCTGAGAAGCCTTGTTATGGTCTTATTCCTGACTTTTAGGTTCTTCCCTTTCTTCCTTTTTATCCTTTTTATCCTTTTTATCTTCAATGGTTATATCGATGGTCACTTCTTTTTCCTGCACCGCTTCTTTTTCCTGCTTTACCCCCGCGCCCATCTCTTCCGTGGCTGTTCTCGCCGCGTTGAGCTTCGCGTTTAACAAAGCGATATTTGTGCGGTGCTCATCTACTTCATCACAATCGGAAGCAATATAATTGGGAGAGACACCGTTCTTTCTGCAATTATCATAAACCGCTTCGCCTATTTTATAAAAGAGTTCGTCAACCGCACGTTCTTCCCTGCCGATACTGAGGCGGATTTTCCCCGTTTCCACCAGTTCGGAACCTTTCTGCACAAAGTTCCCCATCAGATGTCCTGCTTTTGTCTCAAAGGTTTTAAAAGAACTCATAGATAGCCCTCCTTGGTATATTTCTATATATTATATCACTTTTTTTTAGGATTGACTACCTTTCATAAAATTATTTCATCGAACCAGTTTCCATATATCTTTGATGCCAAGCAAAGGCTTCGTTTAAGAGATGCGGCGTCTGGGCCTTTGTCCTATCGCAGGCGCGTTTAAAGTAATCCCGCAGGCCGTCTCTGTAATCGGGATGGGCGCAATTTTCGATGATCACTTGCGCCCGTTCCTTGGGGGAAAGACCCCGAAGATCGGCGAAGCCGTATTCCGTGACGAAGACCATGGTATCGTGTTCCGTATGATCCACATGGGAAACCATGGGCACAATCGCGGAAATTTTGCCGTCCTTTGCCGTGGAAGGCGTGCTGAATATACTGAGATAAGCGTTTCTAGCGAAGTCACCGGAGCCGCCGATGCCGTTCATGACAGAACTCCCCATGATATGGGTGGAGTTGATATTACCGTAAATATCCCCTTCAATGGGGGTGTTGATGGCGATCACGCCGAGACGGCGAACGAGTTCCGGATGATTGCTGATTTCCTGGGGCCGCAACACAATATGCTCCCGATAATGCTTCACGTCCTGCTGAAAACGAGTCATACCCTCGGGAGAAGGCGAAACCGCGGTTCCCGAAACATAGGCGATCTTGCCGTCATCAATCAAATCAAGGGTCGATTCCTGAATCACTTCGGTAAAAAACAGCATCTTTTCAAAGCTGGACTTTCTCAAACCGGCCATGACCGCGTTACCCACGGTGCCGACGCCGCTTTGCAACGGCAGCAGATTTTTCGGGATGCGCCCTTTTTTTACCTCGAATTCCAAAAATTCAACGAGGTGCTCCGCCATTTTCGTATAGGTTTCATTGAGGGGCACGGCCTTTCTGTGA
>CALFRX010000052.1 GCA_937919295.1 uncultured Peptococcaceae bacterium
GCGGCGGCCATATCGATATATTTGGGAATATTTTCGGTATGGGCGAGGTCAATGTGCATGCAATGCTTTGTGGTGTTGTTTAAAAAGGCCTCGGCTTCATGGAGGTCACAGGAGGAGGCCGGGCAATCCTGGGCGGTCACCGCGTGGGAGTAGACACTGACGGTGCTGAGGTAATCCCCTAAAATTGTCGTGTTGATCAAATCCTGTTTTGAGGAATTCCGTGGTTCTCCCGTATCCGGGTCAATGACGGTAACGCCGGCGCCGAAGGTTGTAAAACCAACGCGGCTGCCGTCCATGACATAGTCGTTTTTGCCGTCGCGGCTGGCCATAATGATGGTGCTGGGGGCGCTTTTGATGGCGTCCTCTACCATGTAGGGACGGATCTTTACCTTACCGGTGCTGTAATCCACCACGGCGCCGCCGTCCTTGAAAATATCCTGTGCTTCTTTGGAATTAACGTGGACGCCTTCTTCCCATAATATTTCCAGAGTGGCGAGATGAATTTGCTGCAATTCATCGGGGGTGTACATGTTCAAGCTGAAACCTTCTCTATGAAGGAAGCTTGCCCTGTGATTTCTGATTGTCATGATCAAACCCCATCCTTTCTCTTTTGCTTGAGAAAAACCAGTACGATTCGTTCCTTCCACTGTCAGTATAGGATAGAAAGGGGGTCGGGGTATTGTGGATTTTTTTGCTATTTTTGTGAAATTTAAACATGGGATTGTCCCTCGCTTTCGGCAGCCAGAATGATCCGCTGCATCTGACGGCGGGTGGGGCCGTCAAGGGGTTCTACCTTGTGACTGTGGAGGATCTCGTTGGCGAAAACGTTGGCCCGCTGAAGGATCTCCCCGCGGTTAGAGGCTCCTTGCCAAAAAGCGCGGTCGATCTTTTTCGGTGTCGGGGGGAGTTCCCCTTTGTACATTGCCACCAATTCATGGAGATAGCCGGAGCTGCTGAAGGCGGCGGGGAGGGCAATCTTAGCACAGGAATCTCTGATATCGGCGACGATGGCGCTGTCTAAGATCAGCTGGGAAAAACTAAAGGTAATGCCCATTTCCAGCATCCCCATGCCGAAAATCAAGTTGGCCTTCTGGAGCAGGGGGCTGAGGGTGGTTAGGGCCTTTTCGTGGCCGCACTGGAAATCGCTTTCCTTGCTGTCTGCCTAAGTGCCTGCGACGTAGCTTGGGATATTGTAGTAGCGGGCCATGGCGGCGGCGGCGGCGGAGCAAAGCCCCAGCTGAGGCGAACCCACCGGCGCCGTGTTATTGATAAAATCAAAAGAGGTACTGGAACAGCCGTAAATCACTGGCGTTCCCGGGGAGGTCAGTTGGGCCAAAGTCAGTCCCGCCAATACTTCAGCATTGCTCACCACTAAGGTGCCGCCGAGGGTTGCCGGCGCTGTTTGACAGGCGATGGCCATGGGCAATACGTTGACCGGCAGTCCAACCCGGGCGAATTCAATGATCAGGTCGCAGCTGTCCGTCGGAAAACAGAGAGGGCTTAAAGGACAGGTCAGTGCCGATACCAGGGGCTTTTTGTAGAGGTTATTGACGCCGTCGGTGAGCAGCCCGGCCATGTCGATGAAGCGGCGGATATTACGTTTGCCGCCGAGGTCAAGGTGAATGCAATGCTTGGTCGTATGAGTCAAAAAGGCCTCGGCTTCGTGGAGGTCGATGGATTGAAGGGGGCAATCCCTGGCGGTGACGGCGTGGGAATAGACGTCGAGGGTATCCAGGTAGTCGCTGATGATCGCCGTTTCAATCAAATCCCGTTTGGTGGAGGGCCGGGGCAGGCCGGTTTCCCGGCTCATCACGGAGAACCCCACGCCAAAGGTGGTAAAACCGCTGATTTCGGAGTTCATCCGATAATCGTGCCGGGGATCTCTGGCCCTTAAAGTGAAGGAAGACGGCGCCAGGGCCAGGGCTTTTTCGATGATCTTGGCCGTGAGATAAACCCGGCGGGTGGACCAGTCCACCACGGCGCCGTGATCTTGAAAAATCGCCAGGGCTTCCGGGGCCTGAAAAATCACACCCTGGTCACAAAGGATGGCGAAGGTCGCGGCGTTGATTTGATCCATAGCTTCTGTTGTCAATAATTGTCCTTTCAGACTGCTATTCCAGGGAATCAAAACGGCACCTCCATTTTTTCCCGGGCATTTATCCAGCGTTTTGGCGAAACACCCTCGATTTTTTTAAAGACATTGGTAAAATAACTTTGATCGGAAAACCCCACCTGCTGGGCGATTTGGGCCAGGGAATTTCCGGCTAACAGCAGCTTTTTGCTTTCTTCGATGCGGATCTTATTCAGATAGGACGAGTAACTCTGCCCCGTGGCTTTTTTAAAGCAATTGCTAAAATAGGTTGGATTCAGATGCACGACGGCGGCTACGTCGCTTAAGGAAATGTTGTTATAATGGCCGCGTATGTAGTGCATGGCCCGGAAAATCATATCCCGGTTGCGCAGTTCATGGCACTGTAAATATTGGCGGATAAAAACGTAGTTGATCCGGCTCAGTTCACGGCCGAGGCTTTCCTTGGAAGCGGCGGCGAGCATCACGTCCACGTTGATTTCATCGGTTTGAAAGAAGTAGGAGGGATGCATTCCGCTGTTTTTCGCCAGCTCCATCAGGAATTCCAGATACCGGCAGGCCCGGTGCAACACGGTTTGGATCGGGGCGTCGGCGAAAATGAAAGCGCTGAAGGTAAGGAAAACCTCCGCCAATTCCTCTCCGCATAAATCGCCGATCTCTCCGCCGGCCAGAACGTTTTCTTTTAGCCGGGCAAAAGCCGCATCCTCTTCCTGGTCGGGATTTGCCTTGAGCCAGAGGTGTAGGGATTCGGCGGCGTTAGTATAACCGTCTTTTGTCGTCTGCTTACCCATGGTCAGTTGGTGGGTCATGCCCTTTAACGCGTTTTGGATCACAGAGGTCATGGAAGTGACTTTGCTTTCCTCTTTGACGGTAATTTCTCCCAATAGCTGCCGTACTTCTTTGGCCCTGGGTCTCAATGAATAGTTCAGTGCCATGACGTTGGTGATCAGCTGATCGTCGGCGGGAGTGTAGAGGAGGGGCCCCGCCGTTACAAAAAACGGCTCTTTACCGGGATAAAGCAGAGGAAAAGTAACGTTTACAAGGCCGAAAGGACAAAAATAGATCAACGGTTCCCGGCTGCCTTCGGTCTCTTTAAAACTCTGTAAGTAGGATTGGCGGCAAATCTGTTTCGTATCGTAAAAGTGAATAAAACGGCAAAAGTTGCTGCGGCTTTCTAAGCCGCAGCAACCCAACGTACGCCCCGTACGGTCAAAAAAACTGCAGGGTACGCCAAAGGCCAAAGAGATATCGTGGAGTAAATGATCGATGATTGCTTCGGTTTTTGCAAATGCGTTTTGCATCCTAAAACTCCCCTCATCTCTTTTCTTGGCGAAAATCCACAACGTTTGTTTATAAAGAAAGTATATCTTTTTACCGTAATAAAGTCAATTTCCCTCCGTTAAAAAGCTTCAAAAATCTTCCGGCTCTTCGTTTTTTTGGCGAAAAGGCGTAAATCGATTGATGATTTTTACCAATAGATAAGTAACGATAACGCAGTATGCGGTGCCGATGAGGAGCCCCGCGACTTCGATGAAAAATTGTTTTGGATTCCCGTAAAGCCATCCCGCCGCCGGTGCCAAATCGGGATTGGCGAAAATCCCCAATAACAAAACGCCGGTAAAACCGCCGATGCCGTGGAGAGCCCAAACATCTAAAGTGTCGTCCCAGTTTCTCTTTAGCCGCAGGGCAACGGCGCCGTAGCAGAGCATCCCGCCGATGAATCCCGCCGGCAGCATCACCCAAGGGGAAACAAAGCCGGAGGTGGGAGTGGAAACCACCAGGCCGGAAAAGGCGCCGAAAACCACATCGCCGACGCTGATTTTTTTATGCTGTCCGTAGGCTAAGAGCAGCCAGGCGATACAGCCGCTGGCGCTGGCCAAAAGGGTGTTCATCGCCGCTAAAGCGGCGGTTTCGTTGGCTCCCAGGGCGGCGCTGGCATTGAAGATGAGCCAGCCTGCCCATAAGATGCCGACGCCGATGGCGACGTAGACCATATTGGATGGTCCGTCTTCCCTCTTTTCCCGGTTGCCGATGGCAAAGACTGCCGCCAATGAGGAAAAACCTGCGATGAGGTGAACCGGCAGCCCACCTGCAAAATCCAAGTAGCCCATTTTGGCCAGGAAGCCACCGCCCCAAACCCAGTGGATCAAAGGGCTGTAGACCAGTAAGGACCAGGTAATAAAGAAAATAACGTAAGGCACGAAGCGAAAGCGTGCCACCAAGGCGCCGGAAATCAACGCCGGTGTGATGATGGCGAAAGTCAGTTGTACGACGAAGAATAAGCTAAGGGGCACCGTTGGCGCCCAGAGGTTATTGGCATTGTCGGTGAGGCCCCTTAAAAAAAGAAAGTCTGCCCCGCCGATGGTTCCGCCCAGGATATTCTCGCCGTAAGCCAAAGAAAATCCCACCAATGACCAAACGAGGGTAATCAGTGGAATCGTAAAAAATGTTTGCATTAACATGGTGTGGGTGAATTTTTTATGGACGAGACCACCATAAAAATAGGCAACCGCCGGCGTCATCAAGGTGATGACCACCGCCGCGGTAAAAAGAAAAGCAAAATCCCCCGAATCCATATCATTCCTCCTAACTGAAAACGTCATAGAATCCTTTGGCGCGGTAAAAACCCCAAAGGACGGTTGCGTTTGTTTTCTGAGTGCGGAGTGAATTGGAAGGAAAGAAGGAAGGACTGATTTTTCTCTAAACCGGAGCTGCTTGGCAATCCTCTTGGGATTTTTTAAGACTCTCCGTGCTTCTCCTCTATTATAGGTGACGGTGCAAACGGGGTATTGTGTTTTTCACAGATTACTTTGTAAATATCCCATCAATTGTTTTAACCATAAGACGAAATTTGTGATGTAAAATGTAGATTTCAGGAAAAGTTGGTGTTATAATAAACAAAATCATCTTTCATAAATAAAAATAGAGATGCAAAAGGAAGGGAAAAATGAAAAAGACAATTCAATTATTAACCGCCTGTTGTCTAGCCCTGTTTATGCTAATTTTCGTCACCGACGGTGTCAGCGCCGCCACGGCCAGCAGCGTTTGGGTTGATGGCATACAAATGACAGACGGCGATTATTTGGCCACCAACGAAGCTACCGCCGTGACCACCGGGGCCATGGCAGAACCGGTGTCTTATGTCGCCTGGTATCACAACGGTACGTTGACGCTGAATAATGCGGAGATTGCAACGGGAAAAACTGCTCAAGTCTATAACAGAACCGGCGCTTGCGCTATTTATGCTGTAGGCAATCTCTCCATTGTTTTAAATGGCATAAACGTCATTGGCAGTAATATGGATCTTGCGGACGTCCCACTATGTGGAATCAATATCGCTGACGGAAATTTAGAGATTTCATCTCAGAGCCAGGGATCAGTCAATATTTTCGGTGATTACATGG
Source organism: uncultured Peptococcaceae bacterium (assembly GCA_937919295.1). GTDB lineage: Bacteria > Bacillota > Dehalobacteriia > UBA7702 > UBA7702 > UBA7702. The sequence goes on from CALFRX010000052.1 coordinate 5,494, forward strand.
GCATCTGCGCGAACAATGGTGACGTCTCTTTTTCCGGTAATGTTGATGTTCTGATTGGCGCAAGGAGCAATGATGCCGACTTGAGCTGTAGCATCTTTGTGATGAAAGGCGATGTGGTCATAAAAGATCAAGTGGAAATCGATACTGACATCAGTGATTCTGCCGAGTGGCCGTCGGTCAACCCAAAGCGGGTTTCCGGAATATATGTCTATGGCGGTAACGTTACTTTGAGCGGACACGCTTATTTAAGGATCAACAGTTATCGCCAAGAAGAATCCAGCTACGGTATTCGCGCCATTTCTATGAATGAAAGGGTCAGCGGTAATGTCACTGTTTCCGGCAGAGCCAAATTGGAAGTTGATTCAGGAAACGCCGGCATCTTTGCTGATAAAGAAGTTGCCATCCTGGAGCACACTTCCGCTAGGGTTTCGGCGAAGAATTACGGTATTGACGCGCGCTCTTTAACGGTCAATAAAGGCCATCTGAAGGTCTCTTATTACGGGACTGGAGCGCCGATAAAAGACGGTGTATCGTTGACCCTGAATCAGGCTTATCTGGGTGTGATTGGTGTCGGCAGTACTTATTTCTATGATCCTGAAGATTTAGCGAAAATCAAATATGATCCCGTCCGCGGCAATTATTTTTATGGATCTAATCCGGTGATGGCCTTCGTCTTTTTTCCGGAATACGCCGGAGATTACTACAGCGACTGCATCGATTGGGACTGGGCGACACCTTATAATTATTTTGTGATTGAAAATGGCATTATGGGTAGTGTTTATAACGGCTCCAAGTTTTTTGACAGCAAAGGCACCGTCACCCGGGGCATGGTGGTGACGGTGATGTACCGTCTTGCCGGCAGCCCCGCCCTGACGGAAGATGATTACGCCAGGTACAACGAAAAATTTAGCGACGTGAAAAAAAGTGACTGGTATTACGACGCCATTGTTTGGGCTTATAACAATGGCGTTACCGAGGGTATAAGCGATACCGGCTTCGCGCCGCTGCAAAAGACCAGCCGGGAACAGATCGTCACCTTTTTTTGGCGCTTTTGCGATTTTCTTGGCTGCGATAACGCTGGCGATGCTACTTTGAACGATTTCAAAGACCTTTCTCAGGTCAGCGATTATGCTGTAGATGCCTTTCAGTGGTCTGTAACCAACGATATCGTCAACGGCACCTCCAATACGACGTTAAGCCCCAAAGCCCCTTGTACCAGAGGACAGATGGCGAAGATCATCAGCATCTTTGCCCTGACCTTCATAGAGGATAAAGATTGGATCGAAATCGGCACAGACCTGGACTTTTATTTATACTAATACGAATAGATGAAATACATTAGATGCAAAGGAGAAAAAATGAAAAAGACAATTCAATTATTAACCGCTTGTTGTCTGGCCCTGTTTATGCTAATTTTCGTCACCGACGGTGTCAGCGCCGCCACGGCCAGCA
>CALFRX010000053.1 GCA_937919295.1 uncultured Peptococcaceae bacterium
ATCACAGCAAGTCGGCTTTTGCCAGTTTCCCCGCTGTTCTCTGCGAACCCAGGATCCAAAGCAAGTCGTTCTCCTGAATGCGCATATTGATATTAGGCGAAATAATGGGATAAAGATCCCGTTCCAGCCCAAGCAGCAGTGCGCCCCATTCGTTGTGGATGGTAGAATTCTTTTTGATCCGGGTTCCTGCCAGCGATGAGCCCTTTTCAACTGTAATGGCATAACACAATAGCTGATCGGCCTCCGCGTATTGCTCCTGCTGATTAATAAAATCGTGTAACGTCCTGGGCTCCCAGCTTTCTTCTTGAGCCGCCAAGTCAACTTTGAGAATCATGTCTAAATGATTCAGTTCTATTAACTTTCCGGCAATAAAAGCAGTGTCACCGGGCAGAATCTTGTCCGTCCCTTTCGGTATGTTGATGTGCCTGCCGTTACGGATAATTTTGATGACTCTCACGCCGGAATGTTCAGGGCCGAAAATTTCACTCAAAGGCTGATTCAAAACCGTGGATTCATGATTGAAATCGATTTTTACCACATAAATCTGCTGATCCAGCCAGCTGTGGTCAGTACCTGCCTTTTTCCTTTGTTTTAGTTTCCTCTCATTGAAATTTGTCAGGAACCTCACCTCAATTTTCAGGTAAGGCGTAATCAGCCAATCGGAGCGGTTGACGGCAAAGAGAAGAGCCAGCGCCACCAATAAAATATATTGGAAGGGGAAAGAGAACATCATCCAAATCGGCAGCATAATGAGAAAGATCATGACGGCAAACCGAAATCCGCTCAACACAATTAAGGGCAGCCGATTGGAATTGCTTTCAAACCAAAGCTGGCTGAAATACGCGTTTTTTTGGAACAGGCACTGCCTCAGGAATGGGGCCATGAAAAGAAAAATAACAAATAACGAGAGAACGGCGGCGGGCGTAGCTGCCAGATGCCTGGCGACGAGAGGCCATAAAAATGAGATCCCACCCAAAATAATCCCGAGCATTACGATTACATAAAAGGTCAGGTGAAAAAAATATTTCTTGATAAAGAAGGACCAGCTGCTGCTCTTTTCCGTTTCTGCTTTGTCTTCCGAAGTATGGCGGTTCAGGTAATTGACGAGCTTTGGCGGCAGGCTCTTATTGATAAAGGCAAAAGCCCCGTCGGACGCCCGAATCACATACGGCGTGGTGAAAGTGGTAATGACGGAAACAGAAACCACGATCGGATAGATATAATCGCTGATCACTCCTAATGATATCCCCATAGAGGCGATAATAAACGAAAATTCCCCAATCTGGGCCAGAGAAAACCCGCTCGAAACAGCCGTTTTTAAAGGCTGGCCGGAAAGCAGGACCCCCAGGGAGGAGAAAAACGCTTTTCCGACAATCGTAGCAACGATAATCAGGGCGATCGGGCCTATATATTGAACGATCAAATCCGGATTGACCATCATGCCGACGGAAATGAAAAAGATCGCCCCAAAAAGGTCCTTGATTGGTTTACTGATCCGCTCAATTTCCTCCGCATGGATGGTACCGGCCAATAAGGAGCCTGCTAAAAACGCTCCCAAAGCGGAAGAAAACCCCAAGGCATTGGCCAGCAGGACCATTCCCAGGCATATTCCCAAAGAGGCAATCAAAAGGGTTTCCTCATTCATCAATTTTTTCGTTCGCTTGAGAACCGTCGGAAGCAAATAAGTACCTAAAATGAGCCAAAGCGCCAAATAAAGAAGCATTTTCAACAGGCTGCCCACCAACTCGCCGCCGGAGATTTCCTGGTTGGCAGCGACTGTCGACAGGATCACCATCATAAAGATACCGGCGATGTCCTCAATGATCAATATGCCGAAAACAAGCTCCGTAAACTTTTTTCCCTTCAGATTTAAGTCATCGAAGGCCTTGATGATAATCGTGGTGGATGACATGGAAAGCATCCCCCCGAGAAAAACGCTGTCCATTGTACTCCAGCCCATTAATTTGCCGCAGAAAAAACCCACGAAAAGCATGCCGCCCACTTCTGAAATCGCCGTGATGATCGCGGTGCCGCCCACAGAAGCAAGCTTATGCAAATTAAATTCCAGCCCCAGTGAAAACATCAGAATGATAATGCCGATTTCGCTCCAAGTATTGATGCTGACCATATCGACCACGTTAGGGAACGGGTTAAAATATGGCCCTACAAAGAATCCGGCGAGAATATAGCCTAAGACCACGGGCTGCCGCAATTTCTTAAACAGAAGCGTCGTAACCCCGGCAACCAACAGCATTAAAGCCAGATCGGAGATAAGTGCGGGTATATGCATACGGGTACTTCTCCTTTCTTAGTTAATTTATATAT
>CALFRX010000054.1 GCA_937919295.1 uncultured Peptococcaceae bacterium
CATAGGTATTTGCCCGAAAAGACGAAGCCTTTCTCGACAGCCTATCATCCTGTAGTCCAAAATCCGCTGACGCGCATTTTGTCTACAGTCTGACGCCAGGGCAGATGCCCCGGCGTTAATATTACAAATTATGATTTTGGTATTCTCCGATGGTCTTTGGCTTTGCGCATTTCTTCTCTTAAACTCTCCAACTGAATGGCCAGGCTCTTTTTAATGGGACGTATATCGGGGAAGGAACGTAAAATATATTTTTCCGAAGAAGACAGGCGCAAGCGCAGTTCGCACATGTGCTCCCTGGCTTCGGCGAGGATTGCCTCTTTTCTGATTTCCAGGGATTCCTTTAGGTTTTCTTTGCCTTCTATTAACTGCTCCAAGAGCTCTTCCTTCTCTTCGATAAGATGCTCCCTGATTTCCTGCTGGTGTTTTGCCAACTCCTCTTTTAAGTGTTCCTGGATTTCCCGGAGCTTCTCTAAAGTTGCTTTTAGGCGGAAGCCGGCATGGACGGAAACGATGAAGTCCACCAAAAACAGAACGCCGAAAAAAACGGTGAGGGTGTAGAGGATGTTATGGGGGAGAACCGCGGCGCGGGCTTCGATAAAGGGATGAAGGACTTTGGTCAAAGCGAGGGCCATCAGGCCGAATAGGGTGGAATTCAGCAGACAGACCCGGCCGTTGATATTGAGAAAGCGTCCGGAATAATCCCACCAACGCATTTTAAAGGTTTTTTCCATGGCGTAGCTGGTGATATACTCCAATACCGAAGTGAGTAAAAAGCTGATCAGAAAGATGAGAACCCAGTTTTCGATGGGTTTTAGCACGATGAGCAGAATCAGCGCGCCTGTACCGTAAATGGGGCAGAGGGGCCCCCGCAGGAAACCCCGTTCCACAAAATGACGCTCCAGCACAGAGCAGTAGAGCGTTTCCGTGATCCAGCCGAGAACGGAATAAATGATGAAATATAAAAACCAAAGGGAAAAAAGAACCATAGCGCGCCCCCTATCTGATATTTGTATTATAGAAAAACAGCGATAAAATGTCAATGCAGGGATATTTCACTTGACAAGGGAGAAAAGGTCAGGTATAATTTTACTGTTACAACCGCGTTTTTTATGTCTTTCAGTGGCTTTGCCCGCATAAAAAAGCGAGGATAAACGGAGGTAGAAATGTACGCAATCATTGAAACCGGCGGTAAACAATATAAAGATGCCGTGGGTGAAAAAGTCAAAGTCGAAAAACTTGCCGTCGACGAAGGCGGGGAAGTTGTTTTCGATAAAATTGTCGCCGTGAAAAACGACGAAGGCTTAAAAGCCGGCGCTCCCTATGTGGACGGCGCCAAAGTGGTCGGTGAAGTAACCGAACAGGGAAAGCATAAGAAAATCGTCGTTGTTCACTACAAACCCAAAAAGAACATCAGAAAGAAAAACGGTCACAGACAACCCTATACGGAAGTGCTCGTAAAAGATATCACATTATAAGGAGGTGGGATTTTAAATGGCACATAAAAAAGCAGGCGGTAGTTCCAAAAACGGCCGCGACAGCAATCCTAAAATGCTCGGTTTGAAAAGACATGACGGTCAGTTCGTTACTGCCGGCAGTATCCTTGTGAGACAGCGGGGTACAAAATTCCATCCCGGTAATAACGTGGGTCTCGGCAGAGACGATACGCTCTTTGCGAAAATGGACGGCTATGTGAGTTTTGAAAAAACCAGCCATACCAGAAAACAAGTGAGCGTTTACGCAGAACGTAATTAACTTGCAAGATAAACCGGACCAGAAGCTCCGGTAGAGGCCGTCGACAAAGCC
>CALFRX010000055.1 GCA_937919295.1 uncultured Peptococcaceae bacterium
CCACTTTACCGGCTTTTACGTCGTTCACCGCTTTGGCGATGTCCATGGTCACCGTGCCGGTTTTGGGGTTGGGCATCAGACCCCGGGGCCCTAAGATACGCCCCAGCTTACCAACGACACCCATCATATCGGGGGTGGCAATCACGACGTCAAAATCAAACCAGTTTTCTTTGGTGATCTTTTCGACCATATCTTCGGCACCCACGTAATCGGCGCCGGCGGTTTCCGCTTCTTTGGCTTTTTCGCCTTTGGCAAAAACGAGAACCTTCTGACTGCGACCGGTGCCATTGGGCAACACCATGGCGCCTCTAACCTGCTGATCAGCTTGGCGGGGGTCGAGGTTCAGACGAACGTGCAATTCGACGGTTTCATCGAATTTGGCTGTTGCGGTATTTTTCAAAAGACTAAATGCTTCTTTCGGTTCATACAGATTCTGTCTGTCGAACGTTTTTAAAGCATCATTGTATTTTTTGCCATGTTTGGCCATTTCATTACCTCCTATGTGGTCAATTGGATGAAAACATCCTCCCACGGATCTTTAAGGTGAATACGATAACGCTTATTCTTCGACTTCCACGCCCATGCTGCGGGCGGTTCCCTCGATGATACGCATGGCAGCATCCACATCGGCCGCGTTCAAATCGGGCATTTTTGTTTCTGCGATTTCTCTGATCTGCGCTTTGCTTAATTTCGCGACCTTTTTCTTGTTGGGTTCGCCGGACGCGGTTTCCAAACCGGCCGCTTTTTTCAAAAGAACAGCCGCCGGGGGCGTTTTCAGGATAAACGTAAAAGAACGATCCTCAAAGATCGTAATTTCAGCGGGGATAATGAGACCACCTTTATCCTGGGTTCTTTCGTTGAATTCTTTGCAGAATCCCATAATGTTTACCCCATGCTGCCCTAACGCGGGACCAACAGGGGGAGCCGGATTGGCCTTCCCGGCAGGAATTTGTAATTTTACAACTGCCATAACTTTTTTGGCCATCCAAATACACCTCCTCTAACGATATGTGGTATAACGGAGCGTTATATATTCCGCCCCTCCCATCAACAAAACGGCAGTGACAGCCGTTATGTGGAGCAAAAGTGAACGTTTCGATTCAACGATATTTAACGATATGTCATCAGATCTTTTCGACCTGATAAAATTCAAGTTCCACCGGGGTTTCCCTACCGAACATGGAGACGGAAACCTTGAGTTTCCCCTTATCGGGGAAAAGTTCATCCACAACGCCGATGAAGTCTTCAAAGGGCCCTTCCTTGACACGGACGCTTTCGCCGACCGCGAATTGAATCTTCACACGGCCTTCGATGACCCCCATTTGTTCCAAAATGGCGTTGATTTCTTCTTCGTTCAACGGCACGGGCTTATTTCCCGCACCGACAAAACCGGTAACACCGGAGGTATTGCGGACAACGTACCAGGAATGATCCGTCAAAATCATTTCCACAAGGACATAGCCGGGAAAAACCTTCCGCTGGACGACCTTTTTACGGCCTTCCTTCATCAAGATCTCGTCTTCCATCGGTACGATCACACGAAAAATGTGATCTTCCATGTGCATGGATTCCGCCCGCTTTTCCAAATTGTCCTTGACTTTGTTTTCATAACCGGCATACGTATGAATTACAAACCACTGTTTTTCCATGATAATCAAACCTTCCCGTTATGAATTCAATCAAAAAGACCCATCAGTCCTTCGATGCCCATACCTAATATAGAATCAACGATCCAAAGCACAACCATCACCACCGCAATGGTGACAAGAACCACTCCGGTATAGATCAGAACCTGCTTTTTGGTGGGCCAATGCACGTTTTTCAATTCCGCCCAGACACCGCGGAAAAAACTTTTCACTCTAACTCTGAACTTTACATCAGATTTTTTCCTCGCCGCCGCCTTGGATTTCGCCTGGGCTTGAGCTTGGGCTTTTGATTTTGCTAACATGAGCGTCTCTTCCTCGCTATTTTACCGATTCCACAAAAAAGGGCTGCAGAACTTACTTCGTTTCCTTATGGAGTGTATGGGTTTTGCATTTGGGGCAGTATTTTTTCACTTCGAGACGGTCGGGATTATTTTTCTTATTCTTATCGGTGGTATAATTTCTGTTTTTGCATTCCGTACATGCCATAATGATTCCTACGCGCATGAGATGCACCTCCTAATTAAACATACTAAGACAGGATACCAATTCAGAGTATCATAATTTAGTGCTCACTGTCAAGTAAAAATTCCGCATTTTGCTCCCCTTTTGCCTTTTGTGAGCCGAAAAAGAGAGAACGCGGTTTTGCCATTTTAAAAAGCACCGAAAATCCGCTTCTGCGAAGTTTCAATGCTTTCACACGTATATCGTTCTTACATTATACATGCAACCATTTTCGTTGTCAAGTTATTTTTTTCGCAGACACCAAAATAAGTCGCTCTTTCAGCAGTTGCCAGGCCATACAAAGGGTGACGGTAACGGCATAAGTCACAATGATGCGGATCAGATAGCGTGAGCCATAAGAAACTACGGCATAATTGTTGAGAAAACGATCGACGATGAAAATCATCAGAGAATGGCTGAGAAAGATCTGATAAGCGGCGCGGTCAAGGGTTTTGAAAAAGCCGCTGCCTAAAAATGACCATGTCCGATACGTTTTCGCCATGAACAGCAAAGCACAGATGGCAAAAGCACAGTAGCTCATCCGTGCGAGGTTCAGCCAAAAAGCGGGGATATTCCCTTCCATGGATAAAAACCAAAGCACGGTGTCGGCCGTGGCAATGGC
>CALFRX010000056.1 GCA_937919295.1 uncultured Peptococcaceae bacterium
TGAAAAAATATGCTGTTGCTGTCGACAGCGCCGGTAGCGCCGACGACAGCAACAGCATATTTTTTCATAATAACCACCTTGTATCTGGAATGATTCTATACTTTTAATCCATTTGATTCCTCGATTTTTAATTATACTACATCTAATTCAAATATTCAATGAGTACCGGCTGAATTTGTTCGTTTTTCACCGCCGCCGCCACCGTGTCGGGGATCAGTTCCATTTTCGACACAAGGGAATTTGGCTTATGCACAGGATCATCCTGACCAAAAGGAACGAAATATACATTTTTTAAATTAAGCAAGGAAGCAATATTCTTGCCGCCGATGCTAAGACCGTCGTTGGTGGAAGCGGCGATGATCAGAGGGCCGCCGTTTCTGAGATGCGCCTTGGCTGCCATCAATACCGGCGTATCAATGATGCCGTTCACCAATTTCCCCATGGTATTGCCGCTGGCCGGAGCAATGACCATGACATCTAAAAGATGCTTAGGGCCAATTGGTTCCGCCTCAAAAATCGTAGTGATGATTTCATGGCCGGAAATCGCTTTCATTTCTTCCCGCCAAAAAGACGCTGTGCCAAACCGGGTATCCGTATTATTCACCGCCGGTGAAAAAATCGGGTACAACTCCGCCCCCTCTTCCGTAACGAGGCGACGGGCGGCGATAAAAGCCTTACTCAAGGTACAATGGGAACCGGTGACACCGAAACCGATCTTCATTTTGCTCATTCGCACGGGGATTCACCCCCTTTGAAAAAAGCCAGTTCCTTGACGAAGAAATCAGCGAGGATCTGTCCGGCGGAAATTGGGGCGTACTTTCCGGGAATTCCCGGCGCGTTCAGCACTTCGAGCCCTTTTTCATTTGCCGCTTTTGTGTCAACGCCGCCGGGGGCGGCGGCCAAATCAATGAGCAAGACATCCTTAGACATGTGGCGCATCATCTGTTCGTTGACGATGATTGCCGGTACGGTATTGATGACCAGATCAGCTTTGGCTAAAACAGCGGGAACGCCGTTATAAAAGCGCATATCAATATGGCGGCCGCGGCCCTCCGCGATTTCCTTTTTATTTCTGCTGAAAACAACGACTTTGGCTTTAAGGGCACGGAAAAGCTGCGCCGTGGCCTTGCCGACACGGCCGTAACCGAAAACGGCCACATTCAGTTCGCTGACGGATACGGGGAAGCGGGCCATGGCTAAATATAGGGTACCCTCCGCGGTGAGAGCGCCGTTGGGAACAGCCACCTCATCGAGGTCCATGACCTCGATCAGTTTATGATTCAGCCGTTTCGCCGCGGTTTTCAGCATCAGGGAGGCAACGCCGCAATAGATCACGGCATCCTCTGCGAGGAGACGCATCTCCTCTTCGCCGAAATAGAGACTTTCCGCTGTCGCCGGCGCGAAGATTTTCCCCGATTCATCATTGCTGGCAACCGGTAGAATCAGAACATTGGCATCCTTCACACAATCGCAAACCGTCGCTTCCGCTATATCGTTCATGCCCTCTACCGCGCAAACGGAGACGGGAAATCCTTCCTCCTGTAAACGCGCCGCGACAACTTTTTCCCGCAGCGCACCGCCGAGCACAGCGATTTTATCTTTCATTTGAACTCTCCCTATTGTTGCTCCTGTTTCACAATATGGGAAAATTCTCTATTCGGTGCCTGTACAGAGGGGCCTCCTTCGCGAAAGCGACAAGGGCGAACTGCCGAAGGCGGCATAAAACAAAATTTTCGCTAAATAAGAGGGTGTTAAGAAGCCGTATACCGCGAAATACATGCAAAAGGCCAGGCTTGTCCCGTACATAGAAGCACTCAAAAGCCTGGACTTTAAAACATCGCGCTATGCGGTTTATCGACGCACTGCCCCTGACACAATGTGTCAGGGGTTTTTGTCATAGCTTAATAATCTTCATCCAACCAATTGTTTCCACCGGTGGTCCGTTTCGTCAAAGTGTTCGATGTGTTCATATTATTGGTATCGACATCCACATCGGCAATGTTCAGATACTTACTCAAAGTCTGATAGTAGTCGGCATTCAAGATTTCCGTTGAAATCGTAAATCGCCGCTTCACCTCGTTGACCCAGTACTCCACGTAGTGATCGGAAACGCGGCTTTCGTCTATAAGGTAGGTTACCTCCCCCGTTCCGCTATTATACTTGATTTTACGGGTGATAAAACTGCCGTTGCTCAAAATCGCTGCGTGCTCCGCATCGGAAAAGATGTCCTTCCCCGCCAAAAGCCGGGAATCATAATCGAAGCCCCATAAATTCAACACGGTGGGCAGAATATCAACGGTGCACATGGGTTCGTTCACCTTTACCGGTTCCTCCATGGAGGGAGACCATAGTATGAAGGCATTTTTGTACTTGCCAAAGTCATCGTCAACTTCATAACCGGCCAGTTCGGAATATTCGTCCAGGGTAAGGCCATAGGGAAAATGGTCACA
>CALFRX010000057.1 GCA_937919295.1 uncultured Peptococcaceae bacterium
CTTAAACGCCACTTTCGGCATCGTGGACCTCTCCTTGGCGCCCACCCCGGCGGTGGGAGACAGCGTCGCCAATATTTTGGAAGCCATGGGCTTGGAACGCTGCGGCGGCCCCGGTACCACGGCGGCTTTGGCCCTGCTCAACGACGCGGTAAAAAAAGGCGGCTCCATGGCCTCCTCCCACGTAGGAGGCTTGAGCGGCGCTTTTATCCCTGTCAGCGAAGATGCCGGTATGATCCGGGCTGTCCGAGATCATGCCCTGTGCATAGAAAAACTGGAAGCGATGACCGCCGTCTGTTCCGTGGGCCTTGACATGATCACCGTCCCCGGCGACATCAGCGCCGAGACCATAGCCGCCATAATCGCCGACGAAGCAGCCATCGGTATGATCAACAACAAAACCACCGCCGTCCGAATCATCCCCGCGGCAGGCAAAAAAGAAGGCGATACCGTGGAATTCGGCGGCCTTTTGGGTGCCGGCCCCGTGATGCCGGTAAACAAAAACAAAGCGGATCAATTCGTCAAACGCGGCGGCCGTATCCCCGCCCCGATCAAGAGTTTGAATAACTAAACGGCGAATATCTTACAAAAAAGCAAAATAGATACATGAAAGCGCTCCTTTAGCGAAAGCAGAGGGAGCGCTTCAGTGTATCTTTACACGAAACTTCTACCCCTGATAAATAGCTAAAGATCTTTCTTATTTGATAATTTTTTGCGAATTTTGTAAAAAGCTCTTGCAATCTCGTTTATTATGAGTTAGAATATGATATATTTATATTATATAACAATATATTATATAATATTATACAATGAAAGTATGTTATGAAAGTATTAAGGATGATGAAAGTATCACAAAAATGGAGAGTACGTGTGCATGAAAATTCAATCCACCAACGAACAAATCTGCAATTATTTAAAAGAGCAGATTGCCCAAGGTATCTTGAAACAGGGGCAGCAGTTGAACCTGAACCAAATTGCAGAAGCCTTTGGCGTGAGCATTACCCCTGTCCGCGATGCGATTAACCTGATGATTCATGCCGGCTTTATCGACAAGGTCGGCAACAAAATGTTCGTCCACCAAATTCCGGAAGAAGAACGCAGTATGTTGGAAAAGGCGCTTGTGATTCAAATCTGCACCGGTTACCGCCTCTGTTTGGAGATGGGTTTGAGAGAGAAACTCATCAAAGAATTGGAAAGTATTCTTGCGCTGCAGGAAAGCCGCGGTGACAATGTCCCCCAACCTCTGCGGGAGAAATTGCCCTTTGATACCGCTTTTGTCCGTTGCACCGGTAATATTTTCCTGACCCGTAACGCCGAACGCGATTATGAATATTACGATGATCTGATGTACCTTGGTTTCCATATCCAATATGAAAAGCAAAAGATCAAAAGTAGGAAGGAACATCGGGAAATTCTTGCCATTGTAAAAGAGGGACGCGATGATGAACTTTACGCAATGATGACAAAGCATTATCAGGATGTCATCATTGATAAATAGAGTGACAGACTCTTATCTTCGTTATAAAGAGACTCTCTCTCTCTTTATATATCGGTCAGTTTCATCCAACCTGACCAAATAAATACTCTCCATAATCGTCAACGAACAGTATTGTCCGCTGACATCCAAATGGCGTAATGCCATTTATCCCTAATACTTTCATACGCGGGGCAACCGCCCCGCCGCAAATTAGTTCATTTTCTTGAACTTTTTTATAACCTTAAACTCTCCATAAGAAAAGAGACGTCTTGCATGCAAGACGTCTCTTTTCGTGTACTGTTTCCACAATATGAGCTTTCCCAATTCCAATGAAAGCTGGAAACCACCGCCCGTCACGGGAAGGATCGGCAGATCATTGTCAAGGCTGCCGGTAACAATGAGTTACAGCGGCAAGTGCAAGCAATGATCAATCTGATATTGAAGCACGCACATATCGATTCCTTATCCGTTGTGTTTGGCTACAAATATTGCATGATGCAAACAGAATTGCCCTTGACAAAATATATTGATATGCTACAATCGAACTAACTAAAGTTAGGTAGGTAAACCCATGACAAAAGAAAACATAAAAACAGCAGCAATATCACTATTCGCCCAAAATGGATACGAAGGTGGAAAATTAGCGGAAATCGCAAAGGCAGTCCATATAAAAACAGCATCTCTCTATTTTTATTTCGAAAGTAAGGAGCAACTTTTTATTGAGCTGTTTGATGACATAAGAGACCGAAAGGTAGAAAGTCTTGATAAGCTGCACGAAGAAATCAATACAATGAATTCCGTAAAAGATCAACTTTATCATCTTTATCAATACTTTTCCAAGCGGAACTATGAAGAAAATGAAGAGGAACTTTTTTGGAAAAGATGTACCTTATTCCCGCCAAACTTTCTTAAAGAAAAGATCAGCCAGGATCTGATTTCATATCAAAGCAAATTTATTGATGAATCATTAAGACCGATGATTCTTTTAGGGATGAAATCCGGCGCGTTAAAAGAACAAAATCCGGAGATCGTCATTGCGGCTTTTTTCGGCATTATTGATGCTTTATTCAATGAAATTCACTATTCAAAACAGGATGCATACCAGAAAAAAGTAATCATGTTATGGGAGTTTTACTGGAATTCATTGAAAAAATAAGCATTCTACTATTTCAACGATAGTCTACCAAAATTGACGGCGAAATCATGAAGGAGGTATTATTTATGAAAAAATATGTTGAGGAGCAAACCTTGGAAAATGCCTATATGCAGGTTTTGGATATTATCGAAAAGGTAGGAGTTCGATTTGAATGCAACGAGGTTCGGGATTTCTTTCAGCAGCAAGGCGCGAAAATTTGCGGAGAAAATGTACTGATCCCCCGCAACATGATGGAAGAGGCTATCTCCGCCACACCAAAACAGGACTACAGCGAAATCACTAAAAAGCGTGTTGTCGCTGCCACACCTTTTTGCAACGCGCCGTTTGTTATCAATGATCATACGGGAAAAATTAGCCGCTGTAAACTGGAAGATGAAATCAAAATGTATCAAATCAACGAAACATCCCCATTGTATGAATGCGCAAATCCCGGCTTTGCCGACCCAGAGGATATTGATGTTGACGATTCTTTCATCGCGCAAATCGCCATGACTTTAAAATACTCAAATAAATATCCCAGCATCGGCTTACGCGCCACCGGCAGCAACGCAAAAGACGGCAATGTCTACGAAAGCGCCCGTAAAGCGTTCCACCTGGTCCGTGAATTTTACGACCTTTGGGACGAACCCGTAATGACCCAGGGGATTTGCCCCAACCCACCTCTCGCCTACGACCGGGAAAGCCTTGATAATCTTAAAGCTGCAATCGACGAGAAGCAGGCCATTTCCCTTTTCCCGTGCAGTGTTTCCTTTATGACTGGGCCGGAGCGGATTCTTGATTTGGTCATCCATGATTTTGCGTTGGCGCTGGCTGGTTTATGTTATATCCAATTACTTTCCCCCGGACATCCCGTTTCCCTTTCGGAATTTTCTACGATCAGCGATATTCGGACATTGCAGCCGGTATACGGCGCGCCGGAAAGTATGATCGTACAAGTTATTTTCTATGAAATATCAAAATATTTAAAGCTGCCTTGCGTTATTTGTGGCAGCTACAGCGATGCGATTACCGCAGATTACCAATCAGGTGCGGAAACCATGCTGACAATGATGCTCCCCTTCCAGCTAACTGAAATTGACGAGGTTTGGTGCTATCCCGGACATATGTCCGGTTTCTCCTGCGGAAGTTTTCAAAAAGCGATCCTTGATGAAGAATCCATGCGTTACGTTAATAGAGCGCTACGAAAAACAGACTGTACCATTCATGAATCTTTACCAAAACATCTCGTAGCTGCACAAGATGATGGTAGCTTTTTGAGCATAGGCTCTATGGCAACGTATCGCGAGGATCACTATCTGACTGAACTATTCAATAAAACAGGCATCGCCATGGCAAAGTCCAGTGAGAAAAATACTTTGCGGGAAACGGTTGAGCGCATGATCCGCGAACGAATCAACACATATGAGCTGCCGCAGCACACCAAATCACAAAAAAAACTGCTACAGCCGTATTTGCCTACCAAATGCCGCTATTAACGAAGTTCTCTTGTTAAAAATTGTGCTTTAGGAATCTACATGAACAAGTACTTTTTAAGCAGACATTTTAAACCAAGGAAAGAATGAATGCCTGGCCTACCGCTATATGCGGTTTATCGATACACTAAACACTGAACACTAAAAAGACGTCTCAGACTGTAGACAAAATACGCGGAAGCAGATTTTGGGCTACAGGATGATAGGCCGCCGAGAAAGGCTTCGTCTTTTCGGGCAAATGCTTTGCACTTGCTCCGAAGGGCACGCGCTTATCCTTGCTAATGCTACCGCATTTTCTAAGGTTAAGCGTACAGTTGCGGGGCAGAGAGTTCGCCGCGTATCAGACTTTGTCGACGGCCTCACGGGATGTCCGTACGGACATCCCGTTTCTTATCACTTTTATGCGGGTTTTAGGATGGCTCTGCTTCTTGGAATTTTGTTTTATCCGTTTTATGAAGCTTCTTTACATGTTGATTTAAAACAAACGCAGCCACAAAACCCATGGCAGCCAGGGCTAAAGAAACAATAAACAAATACCGATAACCATCTGCTCCGGGATAATTTTCCAACAGAGTCCCGGCAATGGTGTTCATAAAAATATCCGGGGTAAAACCGATCACGGAAATTACTCCAATCGCGGTACCGCTCAGGTGATGGGGAACCTTGCACTGATCCAAAGGCGCAAAATAAATTCCACGCATACCGCAAACGCCGGCAATACAGAGCAGCATTAAAATAATGGCCAAGACAGCGACATCCGGGGAAGCGGGCAGAACCACAAAGCCTGTAAGCGCTACAATGATAATGATAAAACAGACGATAATGACTCTGGGGATGGAACCGGTTTTATCGGCGACAAATCCGCCAATGGGACCGCCCACGAACATAAAAAAGTAAGAGCGCACAATGGCAAGACCCGCAGCAACGGAGGCCGACAACTTCAACATCTCGGTCATATAGGGTGTAAGATAAGTTGAAGTGATATATATACTGTAACATGATAAAACGACGAGGGATAGAATCCAGACCGATGGCATCTTCAATACCCTGCCAATATCTCTAATTTTGATTTCGCCGATGGAACCGGTGACATGATCACTGATAAAAATCCAAACCAGGACTGAGGCAACAAGGCAGAGAATGGAATCTCCGATCAAAATGCCGGTAATGCCGGCGATTTCATTGGCGACTTTAGAGAAGAAAAACAAAAAAACGAAGGCAATGCACATATCAAGAAGACCGCGGGAACCTTCCAAAACACCAAACATCCTTCCCTGCTCCGTGCTGTCCCCCAGGGATTTTGCAATTTTCAGCATGGAAGACCAGAAAAAAGCAGTGGCAATGGCCCCCCATAAAAAGAAGATCACCATCTGAATCACAAAACTGGGATAGGTTGCGTACCAAAAGCCCAACAAACCGGTGAGCAAAAAGGCAATGGACAACAGCCGTTTCGGCGAAAATTTATCAGCCAGATAACCACCAGGGGCGTAAAAGATCATGGAAGACAATCCGTAGATACTGAGGGTCGCCGCAAACTGACTAGTGCTGAGATTGACGGCGGCCAACAGTGAATCATAAAAGGTCCACCTTAAATAAGGCAAAAAATAAAGAGCGCTTGAGCCGATACACATAATCATAATGATTACATATCGGTTAATTTTAATTTCTTTCATTGAAACCTCCAAATGATATGGTTTGCGTTCTCTCAATAGCATTTTGTTCACGATGTCAATATAATAATGCAAATTCCATGCCAAAAAAAAAGCGCCCGCAGGCGCTTCTTGCTTATTTTACCGATATTGTTTTGCCTCGATTTTGTATTTTTTCAATTTTCGCTCCAAACCCTGGCGCGTCAAATGCAAAGAAGCGGCGGCAGAGCGAATATTTCCCCTGGTTTCTTTGAGGGCATTGACAATGAGATATTGCTCAAAGGATTCGATGCTGCCTTTCAAGCCCCGATTTTCCCCGGTCAGATCCGCGCAATGACTTTCCGCCACCTCTTGCGCTCTTACATGGGCAGCCTCTGAGGAAATACCTTGTGAAAGCCGGTTTTTTAAATAAGCGGGCAGATGGCTCACCGTCAACACCATCTCTCCCGGTGCCGTCATGTTCATAGCGCTTTCAATCGTATTGGATAGCTCCCGGGTATTCCCGGGCCACGCATAGTGAGCAAGCAGGTTTTGCAGCTCCGGGGAAATTTGGTAGATATGATTGCCGAAATCCTCATTGCAAGACTCCATAAAATACCTGGATAACAGTGCTATGTCGCCACCCCGTTCCCGCAAAGGAGGCACAAAGATGATTCCCGTGGAAAGACGGTAAAATAAATCTTCTCTCAATTCACCATCCTGGATAGCCTTGAAAGGCTGTTTGTTCAATGCGCTGATGATGCGGCAATCCACGCTCCTGGTCGTATTGTCGCCAATACGGCGCACCTCTTTCTCTTGGAGGACCCGCAGAATCTTCGCCTGCAAGCCGATGGGCATGGAATTGATCTCATCCAAAAAGATGGTCCCGCCCTTGGCCTTTTCAAAAAGGCCTTCCTTATCTAGAGCACCGGTAAAAGCACCCTTTACCGTGCCAAACAAAATGCTTTCCAGGAGGTTTTCGGGAATGGCGGCGCAATTGATGGGCACGAAGTGATGATGCATGGTGGGGCTGGCGTTATGAATGCTTTGGGCAAACATTTCCTTCCCGGTACCCGTTTCGCCATAGAGCATCACAGGCGTTTTTTTGGCCGCAAAACGCTTGGCGGTTTCAATGGTATTTTTCATGATGGTACTTTCGCCAATGATGTCGTCAAAAATATAAACCGTACCATTCTTCATCAGCTTTTTCCGCAGGCAAAAAGTGTTTTTATTATTGACGCCACCGAGCCTGATCAGGCGTTCTTTCATCTGATTGATATTCTCTGAAACCGAACAGACCATCGAAACGCCGTTTTCATCTTTGATCGTATAAGGATAATTGCTGACAATGGAATTCACTATTTCGCCATCTTTGGAGTAATATTCGCAATTCTCGTTAATCCGCGGAATCCCTGTCTCAAGAACAATCAAACTCGGCGGTAAACTACCTTTCTCATAGTCTGTATGCGTATAGATGTCGGTAATTGATTTCCCAACCATTTGCTCTTTGGGCACGCATTCCATCACTTCAGCGGCACGGTTCGCATAGATCATCATGCCGTCATTGTCCACGATGTGAATCGCCTCATGGATCTGCTCTAAAATGTAATATAAAATTTCTTTTGTAATCCGTTCTTCGTTGTCTTTCATCTCTCCCCCAAAGGCAACCATTGTTGCCGCTTTAGGCAAAGAAGCAATGGATGTTGCGGCAACATGTGTTGCCTAAAAAACAGAGTATTATACATAGCTATTTGTCGATCCTTAAATAAAACGTAACCTCATGGTGATTTTAAGCCATTGTATCATTAATATATGTCGGCGGCAATGTGAAATAATTTGCAATTGGCCTCATCCGATTCACCAAGTTTGGCACGGGTTTTGCATTATATATTGGCGTTCACGATAAAACCAAAATCAACGAGGAGGACAGCATGTTAGATTTTCGTATTCTCAACGATCAACAGCTAAAGGAAATTGAAGAAGGAGCCTATCGGATTTTAGAAACCGTTGGCGTAGAAGTTCATAATGAAAAGGCCTTGGCCTTGTTGAGGGATCTGGATTGTGGGGTTCACAACACAAGAGTTACGATTCCCCGGGCTGCCGTAAAGAAAGCTCTTTCCACCGTACCCCAATACATCCAAATGTATGATAGGGATGGCAACCTTTCGATGTCTTTGGGAGGCAATAACAGTTACTACGGCTCCGGCCCCACTTGTCCCAAATTTATTGACCCACGCAGCGGTGAACGGAGAAACGCGATCAAACAGGATGCCGCCGACGCTGCCGTGGTCGCCGACGCGTTGGGTGGCCTTGATTTCGTCATGTCCCTGAGCATGATCAGCGATCAAACCAGGGGTCTGGCAGACATTCACGAAGTGGACGCCATGGTAAGAAACACCAAGAAACCCATTGCCACCTGGGCGTTTAACGGAAGAAATACCAAAGCCATCATCGATATGTGCGCTGCCGTAAAGGGAGGCCTTGAAAAGTTACAGAAAGAACCTTATGTCATCGTCTATGCGGAACCCACCACTCCGCTGAGCCACTGCGATGAGGCAATGGAAAAATTGATGATCCTCGCGGAAAATAATATCCCCGTCATCTATTCCCCCGGCATGCTGTTGGGCGGTACGGCCCCGGTTACCATCGCGGGAGCAATGACCGTCGGCATGGCGGAAAGCCTGACCGGGCTCATAGTACACCAGGCGGTATCCCCCGGCGCGCCGTTTATCAGCTCCTGTGGCGGCTGCGTCATGGATTTAAAGGCAATGAAAACGCCCTACGGCGCTCCCGAGAGCATTTTACTTTATGGCGCTTCTTCCGAAATCTACCGTTATCTGGGAATTCCTTCTTTTGGTCTGGCCGGCGCTACCGATGCCAAAATCATCGACGCCCAGGCAGGCTTTGAATCGGCATTGGAAATTTTCATCAATGATGCCTGCGGTGGCAATTTAATCCATGACATCGGTTTTATGGATTACGGCCTTACCGGTTCCTGCCAACAGATGGTTTTATGCGATGAAATCATCGGTTTTGTGCGCCGTCTCCGTCAGGGAGTGACGGTGGATCTCAACACCTTGGCCTACGACACGGTAAAAGATGCCGGACCCGGCGGCAATTTCCTTGGTGCGACCCACACCTTTGAAAATTTCAAAAATGAAATTTGGAATCCCTTGATCAGCGAACGCCGTTCCTATGAGGAATGGGAAGCTGGCGGCAAAAAGTCCCTTTCCAAAGTCATCGATGAAAAGGTCGTGGAAATATTAGATCAGCATCAAGTGCCGTCCCTTGCCCCCAAGGTGCTTGCAAAACTTGACGAAATCGTAGCAAGAGAAGAAGATTATCTCGCATCCAAGTGACCTTTGAAATGGTTCCCCGGCTACTAATTCAAAAGAAAAGAATAGAGAACAAGCAAAGGGGCCAAAGATAAAACTTCGCCACACTTTGAAACCCTTACATAAACACATCACCAAAGAAAAAGTCGATTTTTGATTTACCATCAGAAATCGACTTTTTTGTGATGGTTTATCGTTTCACGGTAAAGTGAAAAGCCTTGGGCAGTAACTCACCTAAGGTCAGAACTTTATAATCCGCCTCGTTTTTCACGGCGTAGATAAGGAAATCTTCACCGCAGAATTCCGCCATCACCTGGCGGCAGATGCCGCAGGGATAGCAGTAATCCGTCTCGTCGGCAGCGATGGCGATGGCCTGAAACTCCCGCTCTCCAGCGGCAATGGCAACGTAAAAGGCGGTGCGCTCGGCACAAACCGAGGCACTGAAAACACCGTTTTCCACATTGCAGCCACTGTAGATTTTACCGTCTTTGGTCAAAAGCGCCGCGCCGACCTTAAACCCGGAATAGCGGGAATAGGCATTTCCCCGGGCCGCCAAAGCTGCTTTGATCAGTTCTTTTTCCTTCATTTCAACACCTCCACACCGCAGCTCGCGCCGATGCGCTCAACGCCGGCATCGTAAAACGCTTCCAGTTCCGCGGCAGTACGGAGACCGCCCGCGGCTTTGATCTTCACGTCTTTCCCAATATGTTTCCGAAACAGCGCCACATCTTCTAAAGTGGCGCCGCCCTTACCAAAGCCGGTGGAAGTTTTGATATAATCAGCCTTTGCCGCGGTGACACATTGACAAAGAGAAATTTTTTCCTCTGTTGTCAGGTCGCAGACCTCCACGATAACTTTGAGAATCTTATCGCCGCAAATTTCCTTGATCGCGGCAATCTCCGCCGTTACGGCGGTAAAATCGCCGTTTTTCACATCCATGCGGTTGATGACCAGATCGATTTCGGTGGCGCCGTTTTGAAGGGCGTCCGCTGTTTCAAATCGTTTCACCGCCGTGGTTTGATAACCGAAAGGAAAACCCACCACCGTGCAAACGGTCAAATGGGGGAATTTTTCTTTTACGTAAGCCACTGCCGCAGGCATGATACAGACCGTTGCCGTCTCATAAAGAAGCGCTTCGGCGCAGACTTTGTTTAACTGTGCGGTGACCGCGTTGGGATTTAATAAGGTATGATCCACACGGTGCAGGATCGCCTTTTTCTTTTTTTCGTCCAGCATTGGCTCCACCTCGTTTTATATCCTCCATTATAACATAAAAAAAAGAAAAGTCACCGGCTACGGTGACTTTTTCAAAACAAAATCAGGGCCTGTTTTACAAGGAGGTAAAAGAAAATCACAGAACAAAGTCTGTGATTTTCTCCGCGCAACACCGTAGCTTTATAGCTCATCTTTCACGATTTTTCCCAGAGTATCCACGACTTTACCGAGGTCGGCGGCACGGTCGATGGCCTTTTCCAGCTGATGTTTGTGAGCTGCGGTCAGCGCGTTAAACTTTTCCGCGGCAGAGACGGCAAAATAATACGCCTCGGTGACGTCACGGAGCATATGCGCGGCTTCTTCCTCGGTATAAGGGCAGTTGTTGTCAAAATCCTGCATCTTTTTTCCTCCTTTATTTCTTTATTTATGTAAAAATGGGACATTTATGACTAAGGACTTATGACATACTGCCGCCACACCACGCATAAAAAATACCGTGAGGTGCTCTGACATGGAAGAGTTCGTAACGGCAATATCCTTGCTATATTCTATTCACATCAACGGCATTGTGTCACTGAAACCGCAAAAAGTATGGCGGGTCATTGCTGACGAGGGGTTTTTTATTTTAAAATTGCTGCCCTACCCTAAGGAAGAAACGGGTTTTATCACTGACGCCATGGCCTATCTCGCCGAAAGGGGTTTCCACCGCTATAACGAAATCGTCCCCACCAAAGAAAACACGCCTTGCGGCGCTTACGGAAATAGCTTCACCCTGCTGACCCAGGAGCTTTATGGCCGCACTCCTTCCTTTCGCCTAGAGGACGATGTCGCTGCCGTCGCCGCCTGCCTTAGCGACCTGCACCAGGCTGCGGCGGGATTTTTCCCCAAGCATGATTTTGCAGAGCGGATCAAATGGGGCAAAATGATCGCCACCCTCCATAGCGGAAAAGATGATTTGCAAGGCTTTGCCGCGACAGTGGCCAAAAAAGCGGAGAAGGACGATTTCGACGAGGCCTTTCTCTCCTATTGCGCATTTTATATCCGCCAAGCGGAAGAGGCCGTGGCGGCATTGGCTTCCTTTTATCCCTCCCTTTCCTCAAGAAAAGAAAAAAAAGGCGGTTTTTGCCATCACGACCCGGCCCATCATAATTTTTTCATCAATGAGCAAAAGGAGCAAAAAAACGTCTTTGTCTTCGATTTCGACTACGCCATCGCCGATCTCAGAGCCCATGACGTCGCCGCTCTGCTGCTAAAAATTTTAAAAACAAATCACTGGGATACTCGTCTCGCTCAAAAGGCCTTCGCTGTTTACCATGGCTCTTTTCCTTTGGAGCGAGAAGAGACCCGCTTCATTGAACTGCTGATCAAATACCCTTACGATTTTCGCCACGCGGCCTTTGCCCGTTATACGGAAAAAAACGATTCCACAAGAATCGCGAAAAAATTACCGCGTCTCACACGAGAAGCGGACCGGCGGGAAAAAGCCTTGCTTGCCTTAAATCAATACTTTGCGGAGGAATCATGAACATACTCATCGACGCGTCGGCGTCTTTTTTCTATCACAGCACCGGTATCGGGGCCTATGCCACAGAGCTTGTACGGGGGCTGACAGAAATCGAAAACGACCACACGCTTTCTTTATTTACGGGAAAACGTGTTTTTCCTGCCACAGAGATCGACAAATCGGCGCAGAAAACGGTCTGTTCTTTTTGGCAGCGAACAGCAAAAAACAAGGCGGAAATCAGTGGCGATTTCGATTTATACCACAACCTTCATAACGGCATCGGCATGAAAGAGGCAGGAAATAAAAAAATCGTCACAATCCACGACATGATTCCCTGCATCCTGCCGGAATATTGCGGTTCCCCTTATAAGGAGCTGTTCTTGGCAAATACCCGGCAAAGCGCCGAAGCTGCCGACGCGGTGATCACTGTTTCGGAAAACAGTAAAAATGATATCCTTCGCTTTACCGATGTGCAAGAAGAGCGCATTCACGTTATCGCCGAAGCGCCAAAGGGCAACTGCAAACCGCTGCCGCCAAAGCTCACCGCAGATTATCTCTTTTCCCGTTACCATCTGCGCGCCCCGTTCTTTCTCTATGTCGGCGGCTTCAATGAGCGGAAAAACGTTGCCGGTCTGATCAAGGCCTACGCCTCCATTTGCCGAGATTTTCCCTATGTCTGCCCCCTGGTAATCATCGGCAAAGAAGGCAGCCGCCGTAAAAAATTGGAGGAGCTTGCCGAAACGCTGTCTGTTACGGCCTTTCTCCGTTTCCCCGGTTACGTTCCCGATCACGACCTGCCTTTCTTTTATAACCAATGCCAAGCCCTGATCTATCCTTCCTTTTACGAAGGCTTCGGCTTACCCCCCTTAGAGGCAGCCGCCTGCCAAACGGCAGTGGTCACCTCCAACCGCGCTTCCTTAAAAGAAGTGATGGCCGACGGCGCCCTCTACGCCGATCCCGGCAATACCGCCGGGTTGGCCCTGCACTTATACAGCCTCGCCGCCGACAACCATCTGCGGGAAACCATGGCGCGACGGGCTTACGAACGCAGCCGCGCCTTTTCCTATACGAAAACGGCGCAGCAGACCTTAGCCCTCTATGAGAAGATTTGTCGGTAACGTTCTGTTCTTCCCCTCTCTTGCATATATATAAAACAACGGGCCTATCCGCTCAAAGGAGGAACATCATGGATTATCGCTCAACACTCATACGCAATGTCGAGATCCCATCGACGCTGCCGTCGATGGAGACATTGACAAAATTGACAGGCAGCATCATCATTAAAGACGTGGAACAGGCAGAAACCGGTGTCCGCATTGAAGGAGATCTCCTTTGGCGCGGTTTTTTCGAAGAAGAAGGCGCCGACGGCGGCGAATGCCTTTGGGAAGGCGCGGAATATTTTGCTGAAACCATTGACGGCGACAAACTGCGCACTGCCTCGTCGCCCCTGATCGAACCGCAGGTGGTATCACTCAAAGGGGAAGCTCTCTCCGACAGTACTTTCCGCTTGGCCTTTGATATCCGCTGGTACGGCCAACCGGAAAGAGAGGAAGAGTACCTTGAGGCCACGGCGAAAGAGAGCGCGACCTGCCCCTGTCAACAAAAGGCAAAACAAAGCGACAAAAATACCGCCGCACCGATGGAAACCGCCGCCCCAGCCCCTAAAAAGCGCCATCCCCAGGCAGAGGAAACGGAGTTTGAGGAAAAATTAAAAGATATCGACCATACCTGGCGGGAAAAAGTAAAAACCTTCCAGCTGGAATCGGCGGCTGCCGAAAATACAAAAACAGTGGAAAAAATGGAAAAAGTAGAAATAGCCGAAACGATGCCAAAACGCGAAGAAGCCAAAACCGCGGAACCGACAAAGCAGGAGGAAGCCCGGGAAGAACCGCTTAAATGCTGCCCCTATTCCGCCTATTGCCTCCGTTACTACCGGATTCAGGAAGGCGATCAACTGGAAAAGATCGCCGAAAAATTCTCCGCCACTGTGGCAAGACTCAAAGAATATAACGCTCTGGAAGACAGCCACGTTAAATCAGGGCGCTTAATCCGCATCCCTTGAGCCCCCGCAACCGCACTGTTTCCACAACAGCCTAAGGCCTGCGTATTTTTACGCAGGCCTTAGGCTGTTGACAAAGTATGATATCGGTTGCGGCGGTTTTACCGCCGCATTCCATCAAAAAAGATTTTCTCCCTCCGTTTTATGCAGGGAGAAAATCTTTATTTCGAACAAACAACTTCCTTTTATCAAAAAGCGCCTACAACAAGTACGCTGCCGCGTGGCCCTCGGCCAAAGCAAACCCTATGTTCAATGCCATCCTCAGGCTTAATTGCTTCACTGATCGGCGAGAATACCGTCTAAAATACCCCAGTCGCTGATATACAGTTGCGGCATATGCAGAAGCTCAAAGAGGATCTCTAATATTTCCAAACCGTAAAGGATGATATCGGCCCGCGCCTCCGGCATCCCCGTGACCTGCTTCCGCTCTTCCAAGGTCATGGCGGAAAGCCGGCCCTTCAACTCCTGGAGTGTCTGATAATCGATGACACAGCCGTGAACAGCCTCTCTCGTATACGAAGCGACACGACCCAAAACCGCCGCCGCGGTGGTGACGGTGCCGCCGACACCGATAAAATGATCGATCCGGTCAAAATGGCGAAGGGTTATTTGCGTGGCCATGGCGCGCTTCACATTAAAGCGGCGATAGGCCATCACTTTCCAGCGCACAGCCCCGAAAGGCATGCTGACTGCGGTGAGCTTGCCATTTTCAAAACCGGCCAATTCGGTGCTGCCGCCGCCGATGTCAATCAAAAGACAGTTCTCTTTGGGAAAAGCAAAACCGCCCACAGCGCCGGTAAAGGAATACCAGGCTTCCTCTTCACCGCTGAGGATGCGCAAATCTTCGCCGGTGCGGTTTTTTACCAGGCGGACAAATTCCTCCTGATTGGCGGCGTCCCTCACCGCGCTGGTGGCAAAAATCAGCGGGTGTTGCAGGCTTAGGGCCAGTAATTCTTTTTTCCACTGCGCCAGTACGTCCAAAGTTCTGGCAATGGAAGCCGAAGTCAGCTCTCCTTCACGAAAACCTTCGCCGAGCCGGGTTTCCCTTACTTCCTGGCGGAGGACGTTCACTTTTCCAGAGATCTCCTCCGTTACGAGTAAGCGCAGGCTGTTACTGCCGATGTCGATGGCCGCTTTCACTGTGAATCCCTCCCGCTTTTTATTTACAGTTCCTATTATACAGAACCGTAAAAACACTGTCAATCATTCCGCGATAATCCCTTTTGTTTCCACAGAAGATAATATACTTTCGTTTTCTGTCGCGAAAAGCCATATCTTCTCTCCCGGATAAATGAAAAACAGTTTTTCTCTGGCGAGAATCGCAATGTAGTCGGCGTCATAGAGCAATTCCTTTTGGGCGTTTAGCGTATCCTGCTCCGCCATGGCCGTATCAAGGTTCCCTGCCCACTCCTGGATTTCCCGATCCATGGCGTAAAGGGCATATCCCTGGCGAAAAAAGGCAAAGGCCACCAAAACGCAGATCAGCGTCAAAAGATAGGTCACTCTTTTGCGCTGTCGCTTTCCGCAGTGTCCTCCGGTACCGCTGTATCTTGTGGGGCGAACTCTTCCTCTTCCAGGGCCGCTGCTTTTTCCGCTTTTTCTTTTCTTCGTTTCTCCCATTGTTTTTCCGCCGTTTCCATGATTTTTTCACCCTTGTCCACAATTTTGCCGAAAGGAAATACAACGACGTCACCGGCTTTGCCGCCAACCGTGGAAACGCCTCCACCCAATGAGGCGCCGGCACCGAAAACCGCGT